>JAUWND010000135.1 GCA_030612835.1 Candidatus Methanophagales archaeon
TTCACAAGATTAACACGAGAACTTGGGATTATTAGGGTATAAAGTAGTTGATAGTGTACTGAAACCATGTTAATAATATTCTTTTTCTCGTGGAAATCTGTGTAATCTTGTGGTTATAAAAAGGAGCTAAACAAATACAAAGTTTTTATTTATTTCTATTTGAACAAGATGAATGGCGGAGTCCACTGCACAATTCATTCCAACACCAGTAGAGGCGACACAGTCACCCACAAGATAAAGATTTTTTATTGGTGTTTTAGACGGAGGTTTTTCATTGTCTATTGTTTTTGCCACTCCATCGAGATGCCATGTTGTTGGATAGATAGCCCAGTCCATATCTTCCATAAAATTCGGGCTAATTTTTTCTACCCATTTATCCAATATGTTTCTCAGCATCTCCACTTTTTTAGCATTTCTTGCTTCTTCTGGAGAGCAAATAATATACGCCTGGATCAGATACCGATTCTTTGGGGATAATCGCGTGTGTGGATCAGCCGTTTGAAAATCTATCATCCCTAAAGCATCGCCTCCCTCTATATCAATATCTCTCTCAATAAACACGAGCGATTTTCCTACCAGCTTTCTATCAACCTTCTTTAAAGAATAATAAGCGCACAAGCTTCCCGTTCCTTTTAACCCTTTTATCTTCTTTACCCATGTCGGCGGGAATTTTTTTTCGGGCACTATGGAAAATAAGTTCTGGATAGGTACATTTGAAATTATCACATCAAACTCTTTCATTTCTCCTTCCACTATTACCCCTTTTGCGATTCCATCATCTACCATTATCTCCTCTACTTTTCTGCCGAGGTGGATTTTTCCTCCATGCTTCTTAAATACCGCGGCGAAATTTTCCGCCAATGTCCCTATCCCTTTTCTGGGATAGCCAACTGCTTTCTCGCCGTGTAATAAGTTTCTCATAACTCTGAATGTTTCTCCTGTTGAAATTATACTTAAGTCATTAGCAGTAGTTATTAATCTGGAAGTCAACTCTAGAGCCAGCCCCAGCTTCCCCTTACCATATTTTTCAATTGTTTCGCTCATTGGAACTTTATCTAAGGAAGCTAAAGTAGGGGGTCTAGCAAAGAGGAGAGATAAAGTGCGAGGAATCGCCCTCACTATATCTATGGGCGAGAGACAAGAGATAAAAGGAAAAACGAATTCCCCATTTTCAATATATCCAAGTCTAGTTCCAGAGATGTCGGTCTCTTCTCCCAACTTTTTCATGACTCTCCCGATAGTTGATCTTGATCCACTCTCCAATAGATGGAATCCTAAATCAATTTGATAGCCTTCCAACATTCTCTTCTCAAAAATTTCTTCCAAAGAAGGCACAGAAAATGGAATGTATGTCTCAAAGCGATGAAGGATACTTATATATTCTTCTAAAGTTAACTTATTGCCATCTAAGGAAAGAGCTCTTCCGCCTAAAATTTTTTCCTTCTCAAAAATTTCCACATTGTATCCTTTCTGTGATAGCAAGGCACCAGCAGCTAAGCCACCCAGTCCAGCACCAGCAATGCATATATCTATTCGCTCTTTCACATGACTCCCCCCCATTTCAAATTTCATTAATTTATTTATTTAATATATTAAAGTGCGGAATGTGGGCTAAAAAAAATATAGGATTGGAAAAATCCAATCCAAAGCTCTTTTGCACTTACGAATATTGCCGCGACTGGAATGCCAGCGATTATGTGCATTCGGGAATCGCAGTTGGATTAACGATTACCATATCCCAATCAGTATCCCAATGGTCTTTAGACCAACCCCTTGCAAACAGGAAGTTCAGATCTTTACTGACATAATTAGTCACATTTGTATCGTATTCGATGGCTATGTTCTCATCCGGGCTGAGATATGATATATCCCATTCGAGCCTTGTCCTTCCTTTGCTGCTAACGTTAATCCTTGCTGGGTCTATGGTTGCTCTGTCCGCGTACTCTAGGTTGCGAGATAACTCGTTCCAGACAACGATGTCTGTTAGATTAGATGAGCCAATATTCCGTATCTCGCACCTGAATCTCACGGTATCATTAACAACTGCATCCAGTTCTTGAACCCAAGCTTGAGCTTCCGGATCCCAAACGGTTTTAGTAACATCCAGATTTTTTGGTAGTATATCATACGTTGTGCCATCTGTTCTCCAGATCTCACATCCGACATAACCACTTAAATTGTGCCATTCCCCCTCCGTATAATAATAATAATACAGTTTATCCAAAAAAAGGTCTGCCCAGGTTGCAGTGCCAGCAACTAAGTATCCTTGATAGATTGCCACAGACCGCACACCATATTGATCAGCCCGTGGAACTCCACTGGTACTCATGTTACCTATAATAGGTATGAGAGTCATTGAGCCGTCCATACCATTTATGTTTATCTGCTCGAATGTTCCAGGGTCTCCTGTTTCGCTCATCCATGCTTCACAACCAGAGAGAGTATTAAATGTTCCAGCAATCAGCATATCGTTGTATACAATCATTCGCCATATATATCTATTTCGTCTTCCAAAACCATATTGCTCCACGGGTTCCCAATTAAGTCCATCGCTTGTTCTCCATATTTCTGCCATATCCTCGGAGTTTTTAGTTCCTGCATACAGCTTGTCCTGGAATACCGCGGCACATAATATAAAATCATTGCAATTATCACCGAACCCTCTCGGCATACTAGCTCCTGGTGCATCTCCCACAACTTCTTCCCAACTGGTACCATCGCTGGTTCTATATATCTCACAACCTTGAGCAGAACTGCTGTCTGTAGTCAGCCCTCCATACCCGCTGAAGGCATAGAGATAGCCATTAAACACTTTAAGAACTCCAAACCACCATGCGTCGTTAGCAGCCACACTAAATACCTCTGTCCACGCAGAAGCGTTTACAGCATTTAGGTCTCTGCCAATAGAATCGCCAGTATATTTGTAGATGCTTGCGCCAACACCGCCTTTAAACTTCAGAGTTCCCACATAGAGTTCGTCATTGAAAACAGCCATGCCTCTAATTGAAGCGACTCCATCTCCAAAACCAGGAATGTTTGCCCGTCTCCAATGTGTGCCATTGGTCACCCATATTGTACCGGTTGTTGGAATTTCTATGCCGGAAATTCTGCTGAGACCTCCAGCCCATAATAGTCCATCATATACAACCATGCCTTGTATTCCTGGTATGCCATTTCCGAACCCAGCCGAAGCCGGAATTAGGCTGCCATTTATGGGTTGTATCATAAGCTGCGTCCCATTTGGTCCCACCACTTGTTCCCATACATATTTCCCTTCAACTATTGTGCCATCTGTTCTCCATACCTCGCAGCCATCACTGATAAGATTTTGTGGTTCTGAATACTGAGAGTTTAATGTTCCAACATAGAGGTATTCCGTTGATTCACCTGGGGGCGTATAGACGGCCATAGACCATGCATAATCGTTGCTAAGATCGCCAAATCCTTCCTCACTCACCTGTTCCCAATGGTATAAACCACTTACTGGTATCGCCGCCGTTAAAACCAAAAGCGCCATTATCATCGCAGTCAACAATAGTGAACCTGTTCCCGTACTTCTCATTTTTTTCATATCACCTCCTAAATTCTTTTATGATTTTATTTTATACCTGAGTTTAAACAGGTTTCGGTTTTGTTCTGTATTTGAATAGTTTGAAAATGGATAACTATGATGACCCAAATATGTTAAACTAAACTCGGGGACGCATGATGGTACCCCAGAGGAAAAGGTTATAGATAATAAAGTATACAATGCCGAAGAGCATTAAAGTTGCTGACGCCGCTATACCTATAGTAGGTATCAGAATTGCTGGCATGATGTAGATTGTAGCAATCTCTTCCAAAGCCATATGCACCAACGACTTATCCCTATCCCATATACGATCTTTTGTAATCTCATGGCAGAAGTAGATAGCGAATGCTGCTAATAAAGCGAATAACGCGATAGATAACCAGTTAAAATCAAAACGAAAGAGTATATAGCACCCAATTCCGAGGTTTACGAGCTTAACTAGCCAGCCAAAGTATTTCGTCTTACCCAGTTCTAAGCGATTATCACTAACCCTTGCACCCAGGTATCGTAATAAATTAGCTTCCTTTTCCGTTATTTCCTTTAGTTCTCCCGACAGAGATACTTGAAATAGCAATGTGACTGCAAAATATAAAGCTACGTAAATCATAAGATCACTCATCTCGGTCGCAGAGATATAGTAACTGAATAGAGCAAATGCGGTAAAACAAATGGTTATCGGAGCAAAACTCCAGACCGTAGTTTTAGATAGCCCATCGTTATATGCATGACCCGCGGTAATAAAGATGGTAAACCATGCGATAGCGAAAAAGCGGTTTCCATTACCGTTGAGTGCCAACCAGATTCCTATCAACGTAAGAATGAAGAATCCGGTGTGAATCATCTTATGTGCAGATTCGAGGCTTATAGCACCCCTAACCAGAGCGTGATGTGCTTTTTGTTTATCTCTTAAGTCATACCCGGATACAGTATCCATGAGTGAATTGTGTCCGAACATAAACCAATGACACAACAGAGCGAATATACCAAGGAATAAAGCATCAGAGGTAAAGAGGCTTCCTCCAGCAACTAAATATGAAATCAATACCAGAATTATCGTTGCAGGAGCTGTTTGAGCTCTAAATATCTGCAACCAATCTCTCAATTTCTCCTTTAAGGACATTTCTAGCTTCTTTTTGACGGATTCATTTGCCGCTACATCAACTAAACACGAGGGCGCAGAATAGTTCCCCACAGGAAAAGGTTATAGATAATAAAGTATACAATGCCGAAGAGCATTAAAGTTGCTGACGCCGCTATACCTATGACGGGTATCAGGACTGTTGGTATGATGTAGATCGTAGCAATCTCTTCCAAAGCCATATGCACCAGCGACTTATTCCTATCCCATATACGATCTTTTGTAAGCTCATGGCAGAAGTAGATAGCTAATGCTGCTAATAAAGCGAATAATGCGATAGATAACAAATTAAAACCAAAGCGATAGAGTATATAGCACCCTACACCGAGGTTTAGGAGCTTAACGAGCCAGCCATAATATTTCGCTTTACCCAATTCTAAGCGATTATTACTAATCTTTGCACCCAGGTATCGTAATAAATTAGCTTCCTTTTCCTTTATTTCCTTCAGTTCCCCTGAGACTGATATCTGAAATATCCATGTAACAGCAAAATATAAAGCTATGTAAAACATAAAATTGGTCATCTCAGGTGCAGCGACATAGTAACCGAATAAACTAAACGCTGTAAAACAAATTGTTATCGGTGCAAAACCCCAGATAGTGGTTTTAGAAAGCCCATCGTTATACGCATGACCCGCAGTAATAAAAATAGCAAACCAAGCCATAGCGAAAAAAGGGTTTCCATCGCCTTTTAGTGCCAACCAGATTGCTATCAACGTAAGAATGAATAAACCTGAGTGAATCACCTTATGTGCAGATTCGAGGCTTATATCACCCCTAACCAGAGCGTGATGTGCCTTATTTTTGTCTCTTAAGTCATGTCCGGATACAGTGTCCATAAGTGAATTGTGTCCATACGTAAACCAATGAAACAACAGAGCGAATATACCAAGGGATAAACCTTCAACGGTAAAGAGATTCCCACCACCAACTAAATACGAACTCAATACCAAAATAATCGTTGCAGGCGCTGTTTGAGCTCTAAATATCTGCAACCAATCTCTAACTTTCTCCTTTAAAGTCATTTCTATCTCTTTCTTCTACTATTAAGGTGTTTATACTAAAGTATTATCGCGGGTAAGATATACCATAGGGCTAATGAGAGGTACATGGAAACCCACCCCGCATCATTTTCTAATAAATGCGCCACACAGTTATTCTTAAGGAAGTACAGAATCAGAACAGAAGGGATAACTAGTATCAGCAGTAGAAGAAATATTGGTGGCAATAAATTTAGCGAAGTGAAAATGGCTAAAAGAACAAAGGCGGTTCCCATGAACACACCCATTAGGCATAAACCCTGATTCTCGGACAACCGCACAAAAAAAGTCTGGATCCCATACCTTGAATCCCCTTTAACGTCGTCACCATGATCCTTACTCGCTTGCGCACCGACCATCCACACTCCGATCACAGATGCGAGGGATACGGAAAGCGATGTAAAGGGATTACCAAATATGGCGAATACAGAAAAGATAGGTAACACCCCTCTTGCTATCCCCTGCCACACATTGTTAACCAAGAAGAATCTCTTGGCTCGAATTGGTGGTAGGGTATAAAACACGCCAAAAAATGCGATAATACTTATAAATACACCGAATAGCGGCTTTATAAAAAAAGCACATGCGATCGCAGCCACATATAAAATTGTAGCAAATATTTTACCCTCCGTTAATGAAATAATGCCCCGTCCTGTGGGGCGATATTTAGCCTTTCCTGAAATTTTGTCTATTTCTAATTCCTCTTGTATTGATTGGTTAAGTGCCTGAGAAGCCCCTTGTAATAGCCCAAAGATTACACCCACAAACAGTGCAAGGGAAAAATCAAATGGGACACCATAGACCTTTGAAGCTAACATGGTGAGGAAAAAACCTGCTGTTAGCCCTCCAAGAATTGTGAATGGCCTCATCAAGTCAAAAAATCCTCTAATCCGTTCCCCAATAACTTCAGGTTTCCTACAATCCTTAACGGTTCTTTTTAACGTTATCATAGCAGCATAAATTGGTTACACCTAGTCTATATTTATAACATAGCTGGAAAGGCTCAATACATAGGTAAGTGTTTTATTTGACAAATAAAGGGTCAATACATAGGAAAGTCTTTTGATGACATATCCATTTACGCATCCATTGTGATGCATTATGGATGACAAAGAAAAAGAGAGAATTGAAGCC
>JAUWND010000022.1 GCA_030612835.1 Candidatus Methanophagales archaeon
TTTCCGATAATTCAAGTTTTTCCGCTTCCATAGCCACCGCCTCGAAAAGTGGTTTGACTATGAATTTTGTTTTTCTGTATTTAAATGTTCTAATAATTGCTGCGGATTAAAGCCGAAGATTTTACTTGTTATAGTACAGTAAAGGTAAGGGTCCAACCGGCGAGTTCCCCGTGTGGTATCTGACCTGAAACTCGTAAGTACCCGGCTTAGCCTCTTTTAAAATTTTGATACAATAAGTATAAAATTCTGATGAGAAACCTATGAAACTTGGACGCCCACTTGTATAATCGTTCCACCAACATATTCCCCAGCAGGAATTATGTGTGGAAGAGCACTTTTTTTCACCTACTATCATTGTAAACTTTTCATAATAAGTGGTCGCTGAACTCAGAGCTCCCATTTCGCTTCGAGCATCGTTATAATTGTCCATTTGTGTCTTCTGGAGGACTATTTCCTGCTCAACGTTTGTATATTCAGCTATTCCCGCTTCTTCTCCGATGAATGATGTCCCTGCTTGCGGGGCACCACTGCCGCCGTCATCCCCTTGCATCTCGCTCGCACTTGCAATTCCAATAAAAGGTGGAGCCACAAACGAGATAACGCCTTTTCCTCCGCCTTCGTCTATCCCTTCTTCCCCTTTCTGCGTGTTATACCCCATTACGCTGCTAGCAACCATCATCAAAGCAATTGAGAGCGCAAATATCGTCCAAACAATTTTATTTTTCATCTTTTATGCCTCTCTTTCCTTATGGCAGACGATTAAATTTTTTGAAGTTTGCCCTTATAAATATATTACAATTTTTGGATGGTCTCTCTTCAATCTTTTTTTACTACAATAACAGGATATCTTCATGTAATCATATCCTCTTATTAAAGTCGTAGAAATGAAAACCGAGAACCCTATTATAGGCTTAAAAGCAGGTCTGGAAATACACCAGCAGCTCGATACGAAGACCAAATTATTCTGCAATTGCCCCACCACGTTGAGGGACAAGAAAGACACGATAATATCCTTTAGCCGGTATCAGAGAGCGTCAAAGAGCGAAATGGGCAAGGTGGACGAAGCAGCACGTGTGGAAGAGCAATACGGTAGAACAATTATTTACAAGGGCTATGACAGCACGTGTCTAGTGGAAAATGACGAAGAGCCACCGCGTGAATTGAACCGAGAAGCGATTGAGATCTCATTAGAAGTCGCGCTACTTCTGAACATGAACCCCATAGATGTGATACATACAATGCGCAAAATTGTTATAGATGGGTCTAATACCTGCGGCTTCCAGCGAACGGCATTAGTTGCAACCGGGGGTTTATTCTCGACAGAAGAGGGCCCCATCCGGATAGATTCACTTTGCCTAGAAGAAGATGCGGCACAGAAGATAGAGGCAGAAGGCGATGTCGTTGTTTATTCCTTAGATCGGTTGGGCATACCGCTTGTAGAGATATGCACCGCACCGGATATAAAAACGGCAGAGCAGGCAATGAAAGTAGCAGAGCAATTAGGTATGATATTGCGCTCCACGGGTAATGTGAAGCGCGGATTAGGTACTATCCGACAGGACATAAACGTCTCTATCGAAGGTGGTGCACGAGTGGAGATAAAGGGCGTTCAGAATCTGAGACTGATAGGCGAAATCGTGAGAAACGAAGTTGTTCGTCAGTTAAAGCTTATAGAGCTGAAGTCTGAGTTGAATGAAAGGGGTGCAAAAGTAGAACACGAAATCAAAGATTTAGCTGCAATATTCGGGGATACCACCTCAAGCGTGATAAAAAAAGTGGGCGGGGCGGTATTTGGCGTATGTCTGCGTGGTTTCTCGGGTGTGCTCGGAACGGAGCTCCAACCAGGCCGAAGATTTGGCACGGAATTGGCTGATTTTGCAATTAAGTTCGGTGCGGGCTTGATGCACACCGATGAACTTCCTGCATATGGTATCACGACAGAAGAGGTAGAAAAACTAAAAAGAGCCTTTGACGCTACGGAAGATGACTGCGTAGTGATAGTAGCTGCAGATGGAGAACGTGCGACAAAAGCGCTGAAAGCAGTGTTGATGCGAGCTGAGGCGGCGATGCACGAAATACCAAAGGAGACAAGAAGAGCATTGCCAAACGGAAGCAGTGCATATATGCGGCCTCTACCCGGTGCTGCGAGGATGTATCCGGAAACAGATGTGCCACCAGTAGAGATAGAGGATAAGTGGTTGGGGTACATAAGAACCAATCTTCCCGAGACCTTTGAGCACCGAAAAGAGCGATATAAAGCTAATTTTGGGTTAAATGACGAACTCGCGGATAAAATATCGCGTAATTCTAATTTTGCGCTCTTTGAACGTATAATGGAATCTTATGGTGACGTACCAGCAACTCTAGTAGTTAGGACGCTCACAGACACATTAGTAGAGTTCATGCAAGAAGGGGTAGACGTGGAACCGTTGACCGACCTTCATTTCATGGATGTGTTCAAGCAACTCTCTGCGAATACGTTTGGAAAAGAGGCAGTCCCGGATATTTTGAAATTCGTGGCGAATCATCCTGAGTTGAGCATAGCAACTGCAATCGATGAGATCGGGCTTAGATCTGATACTGGCGAGATAGAACAGCTTATAGAAAATATAGTGAACTCGAAGAAGGAGTTCATACGAGAGAAGGGAGAAAGGGCTGTGGGGCCGTTAATGGGCGTTGCAATGAAGGAATTGCGCGGGAAAGTGGATGGTGAGCTGATAAATAGACTATTGGTGGAGAAGGTGAAACGAATACTGGAGAATGGCTAATTTTTTATTTTGTTTAATGTGAAATGAGTGCTAAAAAAAGGATTTAATCTAGCTCATCTAACCACCCGGCTGTTTTATTTATCTTCCGCTTAAAGAATTTTCCGAGATCCTCATGGGCTTTTGCCTGGTGGTATTTGAAATAGATATAATCCTCCATAATCCCTACAATCTCTATCTTGCCGGTCCGATGCGACATGATATACTTAAACCTTTTACTGTGCCCGTTAAGCTTCTTTTTTGCTCTATCTACTATTTCATAGCCTTTATACAATGGCACTTGAAAGTTATTCTTCACCCGCTTTACAGGTCGGCATTGAAATACATAATAGGGGTTAACACCGATACTTACAAGTTTATTTTGCAATTCCGCTAAAGTTTCCGGATCATCATTTACACCCTTAAGTAAAACGGTTTGATTGTCCAGTATCACACCAGAGCGAATGAGCCTGCTAACAGCGTCAGTAGCTTTTTGCGTAATTTCCCTTGGATGGTTAAATTGAGTTACCACATATATTCTCCTATTTTCCTGCGAATTGTTTTCCAGTACTGTCAATAACTCGGCATCTTCCAGGATCCTAACCGGAAATGTCACTGGAACTCTAGTTCCAAACCGTATAAAATCTAAATGCTGTATATTTAAGAGCTTCTCTAAGAATTCCTTGATCACGCCTGTTGATAAAACAAAAGGATCACCACCGCTGATAAGTACATTATTGATCTCTTCATGTTCTTCAATATATTTTGCCGCACCATTAAATCTCTGCAATATCTCTTCAGTTGGCAGACCAACCAGCCTTTTTCTGAAACAATATCTACAATAAGTAGCGCATCTATTTGTAGCCAAAATCAAGGCAGTTTGCGCATATTTGTGCTGCAAACCTGGCATCATTGTATTTTCCCGCTCACCACTCGTGTCATAGGAGCCAAAAAGGTTTAGCTCTTCTTCTGAAGGTACCGCCATCTTTCTTATAGGGTCGTTAGGGTCATTTTTATCTATTAGGGACATATAATATTGAGTAATACGCATAGGATGTATCGCCATAATTTCTTGTAATTGCTGCTCCATTTCTGGTCTCAGTTCTATATAATCTCCCAACTGCGCAATAGTGCTAATGCTTTCTTCGAGTTCCTTTTCCCATACCATGTCACAACCCACCTTATAGATTTATACTTTCCACCTCCATGGTTGATCTAAGTATTGACCACTGTTTCAATCCTTTTACAATAATTAGTGCTCTTGAACTCATCACACAAGGCATTGATTGACCTTTGTTATCTCATACATATATGCCCACATCTCTGGCGTTCCATAATCCTCATCCAGGTATCGGTAGTTCGAGCCCTTATCTTCGAGCTCAACCGCTTCAACCTTTTTACCATCAAAGTATTCGTCTGCAACCCTTTTTACTATATCATGTACACACGACCCGGATTGCGCCATATCATTCTCTCGATATGCCGTGTACTGCGGCACACCAAGCATTGCTGCAACCCCCCGATGTGCCCATTTTCTTGTTGAATCATTGCCATCCTTTATCTTAAGTCGTGGAGAAATTCGCATTGCACAGTGTACGACATTTCTATCTAAGTATGGAACCCGTAACTCAATGGAATTTGCCATTGTGACTTTATCTTCCCGTTCAAGCGTATCGTCATAGGCTAAGTCAATGTCTGCCCATAACTTGTCGTGAAGTCTCAAGAAGCCATCCTCTCTTACAACATCCTTATACCACCAATAACCTGCGAATAACTCATCGGCGCCCTGACCATTGAACATTACTTTTATCCCGTCTTCAGATGCCGCCTTCGCTGCAAGATACATTGGTACCGCGACCTCTACCTGAAGCAGACCGTTTAGCTCGATGGTTTCGATGATCTCTGGTAGTAACACCTCTACGGTTTGCTCATCTATTCTTCATCGAAATCTGTAATATCAATCTGTGGTCGTTCGATTATCACGCCTTGATGTATTGATAAACCATCTTTATTTACTCTCAATATTTTCCCTGGGGGTATACTCCTGATTTTACCTTCGGTGTCATAAAGACCTTTCTTCTCAGAACAGAAATATACGCGCCCTTCCTTCTCTACGTAATATATCGGCTTTATACCTGCCGGGTCCCTTGCAACTACAACTTCATCTCCATCTGTAATGGCGAAGACATACATGCCGTTTAACATCTTAACGACCGACTGCACGGTTCTCAGCAAATTGCCATCGTAGATCTCCTCTATCAGATGCAATAGAATCTCGCTACTGTTATCTCCATCTTCTAACGCATGGTCTTTACCCACTAGACTCCTTAATTCCTGGCAGTTGTATATCTCGCCATTGTGTACTAGCGATAAAGAACCATCACAAGACAGCAATGGCTGTATCTTACCTGCCTCGCCTCTAACAATACTCAACTCCGAATGCCCAAGACATACTCTCGCCTTTTCTCTGCTTTCCAAATCGCTTATCTCGCTACTCCCTTGTATCTCGCCATCTGTATACAATCCATGCACATCGGGACCTCTATGCTCTGTCTTTTGCAGCATATCGGTAACGATACGCGTCGGCACCTCTTCCTGAGAAAAGTACCCGCATATCGAACACATAGTATACTAGTAACTATACATATATAAGCTTAAATAGGCTATTTGAGGATAAATAGGAGAATAACGGGATTTTCTGAAGATTCCGAGATTAATGACTGTTTAGAAGCGCAGCCCCATTGCACAAGAAGAAGAAGATATTCTTTGAGGGCTCATTAAGAAATCCATTGAATCCACGCAAAAACATGTGATCTATCTCTTCTGCGTTTCTTGCTGTTATAATCGCGATCGGTATTCCGTTTTCAAGCAACGCAGCCAGCATCCTGTACATCTCATCAGAAGGTCGTGATTCACCATCAGATATGAGTGTACCATCCATATCAAAAGCTGCTGCCTGATACGTCTGCTTAAACTGAAAGAAAGGCATATCCTGCGAGGCATCGATTCGTGTATTATCCGGAGATACAAAGTTCAATCGCTCAAGCACCCATAGCGTTCCCGCAGCATTTGATCTATTGAACGCTTCATGACTGTTAAATGTGTTGCTGTTGGCTTTATCATGACGGTAAACCGAGAAACTTCCGGGATATGCAAGGAGTTCATGGTCATTCCCTCCTTTTTGCCCCTGATCACCGAACTTTGCAATCCTATCTACTGGAAGATTGATCATCGAAGCGAATTGCTTGAGCGCATTCCCTTTGTGGATATTCCTCTTTGCGACTAATATCCCGTAGTCGGTGCAGTTTGCCCGGTATTTATCGGCGAACCCATCTCGTAGCTCCAGTCTTCTACTAAACCAAGAATAATCAATATCTTGATCGCAATAAAAATACAACATAATCCGCCGGTCATCAATGGACAAAAACTGGACCGGGCTTATACCTTCGGATATGCTGCATATATGCGCCGTTATAGCCCTTGCATCCTCTCTGCTCAATGTTATATCGCTCCAGTCTCGTTCATTCAACTGATCTGCTGGTAGATAACCACAATCGGTCAAGAAGCTGAAGTTCATGGAATCACCTCAAAGATAGATATGAGCGTGTGTGCTGCGCCTAAACCTTCTGAATAATCGCGTTCGATATTGCGAAGAAGCTGCCCCAACAAGGGCTCAAAAACATCCGCCCTGAAGTCGTCTGTCTGCTTATATCGCCCTTTATCTTTGACGACCCGGCCGAGCTGCTCCTGGCTGCTCTTCAAAGATGCTGGGATTGGGTATGCCTCATTGATTTTAAACCAATCAGGAATTGGTATATCAAGATAGCTGCATGCGGTCGCGAGTGTATAATTCCAGTAATATGTGATCCGCTTATAATGCTCCTGGACATCTTCGGGACCATCCTCATACGTATAGTCCATGAACATCTCCTGTAAAGGAGCCCGCTGTTGTGGATAAAATAAGTCATTCACCATCGCTCTCATCTTCTTCAGGTTTGGGTTGAAGTTACTCGTGTCTATATGCCTGCCAATGAAGATAGAACGATCGAACGTATCAACGCATTCCGCTTTAACACCTGCTTTTTTTGCGGCTTCTAGCATAAAGTCGTTTAATTCTTTGCCCCAGAAGTTCATAAATACCTGCTCTTTCTCCTTTCCATCACTGAAGAACGACATATTGTAGATATGCCATGAGGGTTCGTCCCACTGAGATTGCCATTCGATCGAGTACCTTCCTAAAACGTCCACTACGAGAAATGCCGATGTCCCAAAGCTTTTGATGTGATCAAATATCTTCTCAAGGAGCGAGCTGAAATCATTGTCATTGAAATGCGAGAATGGCACGCCAGAAGAGAAAAAGATATTGAATGGCTTTTCGGGATATTCATCATTCAAAAAATCGCACTTGATGGTCGTCACCTTCTTATCATCTTTATATCTATCCTTTGCCATATCTACCAGCTCAGGGTTGATGTCGAGACCAACATAATACTCAATATCTCCCTCCTCCAGTAGTTTACAACAGCCTTCCTCAATCGGTACGTCATCATCAAGGATATTCGATATGAGATGATATCCATATCCGATGCCACAGCCTAAATCAAGGATGCGTAACTTCTCACCTGCTTCTGTCAGTCTATTGACCATCTTACGATAATGGTCCTGGCATATCTTATCTTCCCAGCGGACCTTCACAGGATCGTATCGGGAACTTTTCATTGGCTGGTCGTAATAGTTTATCGCATCACGCTTGTAGACGCTTTCTACTCTCTCTTTCATCGTATCTATTTGTATGCTCAGTCAGTAATTTCTTCCGCCTCCAATGGATAACCGCCAATCCCGTCATGGACTTCCTTTCCGTGGAGGGGTGGATTGAAGACGCAAGCCAACTTCAATTGCGTCTTAGCTCGCAGCAAGTGCTTATCGTGCTTGTTCAGAATATAAAGGGTGCCCGGCTTGATAGGGTAAATCTTGCCGTCGTTCACCGTTTCTATTTCTCCTTTCCCCTCTATGCAGTACACAGATTCCAAATGGTTCTGATACCAGATGGGTGTTTCTGTACTGGCGTAAATAGTAGTTATATGAAAGGAAAAGCCCATATCATCACCTTTCAGCAGCAAGCGAGTGCTATCCCAATTCTCGGAAACCACGCGTCGGGCAGTTTTTTCCGCTTCCTGTAGGGTTCTTACAATCATGTCATAACCCCTATTTCGAGTTCGCTCTCGAGTTCGCTCTCGCTATCGATCTCGCTCGAAATCCTGCTGGACATAGATCCCATGACTTCTTGTACGCTCTCTTCGATTATACAGAGGCCTTGATTCAGTTGCGCGTCGGTAATGGTCAACGGCATGAGGAACTTGATAACCTCTCCATCCGAGCCAGAGGTTTCTATGATTACACCCTTTTCGAATGCCGCGGCCGTGATCATGCTGGCCAGTTCGCCCTTCTTACAGTCCAGTGCCTGAATCATACCGCGACCACGTGTGGACAAAATACCTTCTGAATCATCACTTACCAGCTTCTCCAGGTGATTGCGTATAATCTGCCCCTTGCGCTTCACATCATTAGAGAACTTTTTATCACACCAGTAGTGCTCAAGTGTAGCCATAGCAGTCACGAATGCAAGGTTATTGCCTCGAAAGGTGCCGTTGTGCTCGCCAGGTTTCCACTGATCCAGCTCTGGCTTCAGCAGCACGAGTGAAAAGGGCAGCCCATATCCACTCAATGATTTTGATAGGGTAATAATATCAGGAGAAATATCGGCTGCTTCAAAACTGAAGAAGGTGCCGGTACGTCCACACCCCATCTGGACGTCGTCTACAATCATCAAAATATCGTGCTTTTGACAGACGCATTCTAAGGAGCGCAGCCATCCATAGCTAGCCACATTGACACCGCCCTCGCCCTGGATTGTCTCGACAATAACAGCGGCTGGATGATCCAAACCACTGCTCCCGTCTGTCAGCATCTTGTCTAAATATTCGGTGGTATCAATACCATCACCCATATAACCGTCATAGGGCATAAATACCGCACCTTGGGGCTGTATGCCACATCCATCCCTGAAGTGGCTGTTACCCGTGGCCGCGACAGAACCCAGCGTCACTCCGTGGAAGCCTCTGGTAAATGATACTATAGTCTGACGTCCGGTCACATTACGTACAATCTTTAGAGCAGCTTCGACAGCGTTCGTACCCGTGGGCCCGGTAAACTGTAACTTGTACTCCATGTTTCGGGGGCGCATAATTAAAGACTCAAATGTTTCCATGAATTTTCTCTTCGCTTCGGTTGCTAAATCCAAACCATGTGTAATACCATCTGACTCAATGTATTCTAACAGCTTTTTCTTCAACACGGGATTGTTATGCCCGTAATTCAAGGCTCCCGCACCAGCGAGGAAATCAATAAACCGCTCGCCTGTATCGTTTTCCAAGATGGCACCTTGAGCTTTTGTAAATATCTCCGGGAAGTCACGACAGTAGCTGTGAACCCTTGATTCAAGACGTTTGATTATATTACTATTCTTCATTTACTATCCTCCTTCCAGATTGACGTTAAACGGACCGATACGAAGCAGATATTCCGCCTCTTGATTCGCCTGTCCGAAATGCTCATTTGAAAAGTACACCTTTTCTTCGCAGTCCGCTTCAAGATCTCTTGCAAGGGCCCAAAACAGGTGCCAGGAAGCGGTATTCTGACGAGTTATGGTTGTTTCTATAAACTGACAGTCCTGACAGACGGTTCTTTGTAAAACCTCACATAACATGCGCTTACCGATGCCACCTCCTCTTACTCGACTGTCTACTGCGACCTGCCATACGAAAAAGACTTCCTGATATGAAGGTAAACGATACCCGGACAGGAAAGCTATAATCCCTCCTTCCTCTTCGGCAACCACACAAGTATCGGTAAAGTGCTGACAGAGCAATAAATAGCTATAAACTGAGTTTACAGCCAGTGGTTTGCATGCGTTTATCAAAGCGTGGATTTTTACTGCATCTTTCACTTCCGGTTTACGAAAAACATGCTGGTTTTGCCCGGTATAGATTGAACCGCTTTTCACTATGCTACTGACCGACATGATACATATCTCTTATTCATAGACTACTATTTGTTATACAAGCTTAAATATGCTATTTGAGGATAAATAAGAGAATAACCGAATTTTCTGAAGATTCAGAAGACTTTTTATAAACGGCACCTTTATATATAAATAATGGTGAGCAAAGTAGACAATAAAATACTCGAGATACTTCAGCAGGATGTGAGGACGCCGGTATCTAAGATTGCAAAAGAAGTGGGTTTGAGTGAAAACGGCGTGCGATATAGGCTTGAGAAGCTGGAGAAGGATGGCTATATTAAGAGTTACACAATATTGCTAAATCCCAGGAAATTTGGTAAGACGCTGATTGCGATATTTAATCTGGAGGTAGAACCCAAGACAATGAGGAGTGCGTTACCTAAATTGGCTGGGCTTGATGAATTTATCAAGATATATCAGACCACGGGACAGTTCTCTGTTATCGCAATCGGCCTATTTGATAACGAAGAAAGTTTGACCTCGTTTATAAACAACAAACTTTTGTTTGAGTTCCCAATCCAAAATTATAGCGTCGAGATTGTAATGAGGAAGATTAAAGATACGGATTATGAAATATAAAAACTGAGTCCGTTAGCAGAGGAAGGAATTGAACTTTCTTCAATTTAATGTGTTTGAATACCTCTACTTAATAACTTTAAAATATCAGTATCGAATGATAGTATATAAGAAGATTGGGCGTACAGGAAATGAGAATAAATATCGTGCAGACGAACTATGATCCAACGGACATAGAACGGTTGAAAGAAGTAGTAGGCGACATAGAAGGGATAACCTGCTTTCCAGAGTGTTTTGCACTTGGAAGAAGTGGCATTGAAACTTTGCAGTATTTAAATAAGGTTAGTGACGAAGCGAAAAGCATTATAGAGGTTGTTAAGAAGACAGGGAAGACGGTTATACTTCCGTTAATCGAAAAACATCCGGTTATGGGGAATAGATTTTATAATACGACTTCTGTGATTCACAACGGCGATGTAATCGGCACATACAGAAGAGTGGTCACACATCCGATGGAGAAACCATTTATTCAATCGGGTAAGGACTTCCCAGTATTTGAGATTGATGATGTTACGTTTGGAGTACTGGTATGTTTTGAAATTGCATTTCCTGAACTTACACGGATAATCGCACTTAATGGTGCATCACTCATATTTGTTCCCGCAAGCGCACCGGAAGAGGCGGATTATTTGTGGGACGCAAGGTTAAAAGCGAGGGCGATAGACAATCAGCTATTTGTGGTTGGTGTAAATAGATGTGGTGAGATAGGAAATGAGCGGTATATCGGAAGAAGTATGGTTGTATCACCCCGTGGAGAAATCATATATGCGTGTAAAAACGAAGAGGAAATTGCACCTGTTGAGCTCGATTTGGATGAGATCACAACTGAGAGGGGGAGTGAACCAACATTCAGTGAATTCGAAATCGTGGTATATGACAAGTTTATGGAACGCTTTAAGGAGCAAAGAGAATGAGAGATGCAATTGTTGCGCCATTTTTCATATCTCATAACTCAAAATCATCTCATTTATCGTATTACCTTCGTGGATGATAAACCCATTTGGATCTATGATCAAGCTACCCCCTAAACTGATTTTCTCATCACTTGAGCCAACGGCATTGGCTTTAAGTACCCATAAATTGTTTTCAACCGCTCGTGCAATCGGCAAAGCCCTATTTTTATTTACTTTTCGTATCGCTTCGATTGGGTCATAAAAATGTGCAGATAAGATGAAGATAGCATCTGCCCCCAAAGTTTTATATTCGTGAACAAGCATCGGATGGTTCTGATCTCGACAGATCAAAACGCCAAACTTAGCATCACCCACCCTGAAAATTAATGGCTCTTCTCCTTTTTTAAAATATGCTTCATCAGAAGAAGTGAGATTGATCTTGTGATAAATATCCCTCTTTCCACTCGTTAACAGGACTATTGCACTATTAAAACGTTTATTGCGTTCAAAATAGGGAGCACCCACAATAACGTTCACAGAATTGTGTGTCACCTGTTTTTGAATAATATTCAAAGAGGCCATTACTTCGTTTTGATTAACGTTACTAAAATCACGTACATAGCCTGTGATATTGCATTCGGGAAAGCACAAAATGTCTATTTCCTCTTTAGATGCCAACGAGATATATTTAGAAATGGTTGCTACATTAGTAGCTATATCACTAAATAATAAAGCTTGACTTGTGCAACACCAGCCTTCATGATTTTAATCTCCTTCATATATCCTATTATTTTCACCTTTAAAGTAATTATAGAGACTCATTCAGATATCCCTCCCTACAAAAACCAATAAGATGCAGATACATATTATTGATCACTATGAATGAAGCGAAGACAATTGAGAGTAAGCAACTATATAAAGGTAAAGTTGTACAGTTACGGCTTGATACCGTTTTATTACCCGATGGGCGGACGAAAACACGTGAAATTCTTGTTCATCCCGGTGCGGCCGCTATTGTTTCTTTGACGGATGGGAAGGTACTGTTAGTGGAGCAATACCGGAAGGCGGTTGAACGTAACACCCTGGAGATACCGGCCGGCACGCTTGAAGAAGGCGAATCGCACGAGGAATGTGCCATGCGCGAACTAATAGAAGAGACGGGCTTTCAAGCTTCCAAATTGTATAAACTGACTGAATATTTACCTGCTCCTGGTTATAGTAGTGAGATAATACACATCTATAAAGCGAATGAGCTGACGAAAGTTTCTGACGCGGAACTGCCAGTAACGTTTGTGGAATTGAGTGAAGTATTAGCATTGATAAGAAAGGGCGAGATAAAAGATGGAAAGACAGTCGTTGGTGTGCTTATGGTCGCGAGAGCGACTGTCGAACGAACTAAATTAAATTTATAGGTAGAAGATATACTTCATATACAATTAAATGATGCCAGCGAGAATATGCGTATTGCGGATAGAAGGAACGAATTGCGAGCTTGAAACTTTTCGCTCTTTTAAGCGGCTAGGTGCAGCGGCAGAGATTGTGCACTTGAAACAATTGATAGGTGCTGTAAAAGAGCGAGAGAAGAGGAAACTAAAGGATTATGATCTGTTAGTGATACCAGGTGGCTTTTCTTCCGGCGATTATATACGCGCCGGGGCAATACTGGCTGCGCGGATAAGAGGTACATTAGGTGAAGACATAGACGATTTTATACAGGATGGTAAACCTATCTTGGGGATATGTAATGGATTTCAGGTATTAGTGGAAATGGGGTTACTGCCGGGATTATCAGATGAAAAAATAGGGCTGCAGCAGGCAGCATTGACAACAAACGATTCCGCTCGCTTTGAATGCAGATCGGTATACCTGAGACATGAAAATCGTGGAAACTGTGTTTTCACGAAGGGGATAGAGAAAGGACGTATCATGAAGATGCCTTGCGCACATGCAGAGGGTAAGTTTTTTATCAGCGAGAAAGGGCGAGAGGCGTATCTACAGCTTCTGGAGGAGAACGATCAGATTGTATTTCGCTATATTGACCCTGAAGGAGCTTATGCCTCATATCCATGGAACCCTAACGGTTCGGTGGATAATATCGCAGGGATATGTGACCCAAGCGGGAATATATTGGGCTTGATGCCGCATCCGGAAAGGGCTTTTTATGCCTATTTAGATTCTGAATGGCCAAGAAGAGCGAAGGGGGGAGAAGAAGGAAGGGGTGCATACGGGGATGGGAAAGCTATATTTGAAGCGGTATTGAATTACCTTAGTAGGAAGGCTTATATATGATGATTTCATTCTTAATAAGAAAGAAAAGAAAAGAAAAGAAGGAGTGTGAGTACAACTGGCAAAGAAAAGACTGAAAGATAAGTGGAAATCAAAAGAGTGGTACACGGTAGTAGCACCGAAGATGTTTGGCGATGTGACAGCAGGGGATACGGTGGCAGATGATCCCGCCAAGTTAATAGGTAGAAGAGTGGAAATGACTGTGGGTGACCTCACAGGTAAGCTGATAAAGAATTCAAATTTGAAATTAATATTTGAAATCTCAGAAGTCGAGCATAAAAACGCTCATACACGATTCATTGGGCATAAGGTAAATGGTGGCTATCTACGTAGTTTAGCGCGGAAGAGGAGCTCGAAAATCGATTCTAATGTGGATGTTCAGACAAAGGATGGCGAGACCATTCGTGTAAAATCATCCTGTTTTACGCTAAAGAAAGCAAGTGAAGCACAGATAAAGCAGATACGGAAGATAATGGCTGAGGAAATTAAAAATAGAGCCAGTAGCTTAGAACTTAACAAATATATACAGGAGATAATACTTGGTAAACTCTCGGCGGATATATACAAGGTTGCGAAGAAGATATACCCTGTGCGGAGAGTGGAGATAACTAAAACGGAAAGGGGCTTAGTTCCAGTGCAGAGTAAAGAAGGTTAATTAAATTAAACTAAACTAAAATGAAATTAAAATTTCTCGGCGGCTGCAACGAAGTAGGACGTTCTGCAATATTAGTGGATGGTAAAGTACTCTTAGATTATGGGATGCGGCCATCAGACCCGCCAGAAGTACCTTTAAATAGTGGGAATATCTCGCCTGAGGCTGTTATTGTTTCACATGCTCATCTCGATCATTCAGGCATGGTCCCGAGTTTGATGGTACCTAATGTGTATATGACCTCTGTGACAAGGGATTTAACTATCCTTTTGGGTAGAGACACAATAAAAGTAGGCAAGGATCAGGGATTTGCATTCTTTGACGAAGAGGACATAAGAAAAATGGATGATCATACGCGCACAGTCTCTTATGGTGAGCGGGTAGCATTAAATGGCTCAGATTATGAGTTCGAATTATATAATGCCGGGCACATACCGGGAAGTTCAGCAACGTATCTGCGAAAAGCGAGTGAGGATATCAGCTTGTTTTACACTGGAGACATAAGAATGGCGGAGACAAGATTAATGAAAAGCGCGGCCCCTTCTGAGTTTCCCGCCTCCGACATCTTACTTCTAGAGAGCACATATTACAATAAAGAGCATAGAGGCCGACAGGAAATGGAGCATGAGTTCATAGACTCTATTAAGGAAACTTTAGCTTCTGGAGGTAATGTGATTGTGCCCTGTTTTGCGGTTGGCAGGACACAGGAGGTCGTGATGATTCTGCATTCTTATGGTATTACGCCATATGTAGACGGTATGGGTCTAGGAGTATTCCGTCTGTTCAAGAATCATCCCTCGTTCTTGAAAAACGCGAAAGCATTGAATGATGCATTTAATAATGCACAGTTTGTAAACATGACGAGGCGGAAGAACATTTTTTCTGAACCCGCTGTAATTGTCACCACTGCGGGAATGCTTAATGGCGGACCCGTGCTCTATTATCTGAAGAAGATACACAAAGATCCTAAGAGCAAAGTGCTGCTCACGGGCTATCAAATAGAAGGGACGAACGGTAGGCGATTACTAGAGAGCGGTCATGTGGAAGTAGATGGCAAGGTGGTGAAAGTAAGTGCAAGTGTAGAGCAATATGACTTCTCAGCACATGCAGGTGATTCCGAGCTGAAGGATTTGGTGTCACGATTTTGCAAGAATGGCACTGAGGTCGTGTTCATGGTTCATGGAGAACATACCAAAGAGTTTGCAGCATGGGCGAGAGATAATATCGGATGTGAGGCAATAGCACCTAAACTAGGGGAGGAGTATATTATAGAATAGGATATAATAAAATAAAATAAAATAAAAAGCATGCGCCGGTAGTGTAGCCTGGTATCACATAGGCTTGCCAACCTAACTTTCATTCGTTCTTCCTTCCTTCCTTCAAAAGGAAGAATACCGATTTGAAACATAAAAAAAGATGGGCAAAAAGCCTTTAACCCGGGTCCAAATCCCGGTCGGCGCAGTATCTGCTCAAAACCTATGGCTTTTTGAGCAGATAATGCAGAAGTAAAAATGCAAAGTATCTATTTAATCTCTGCCTCCATCGTTATGTCTATCACAGTATCGAAATCTATCTTCTTATCCCAGCCTGCTTTCTCAAATATGTTCATGAACCCCACGCCAATGATCTTCGGTTTCTCATCTCCCGATAAACTTTCAATCATCTGATTAACCTCCACTGGCGTACATCCAAACTTGGGCATCGCTAGTCCACCAAGCACGACAATCGCATCAGCGTTTTTCGGATCGCCCTTTTCATCTACAACGCTGTAACCTATGTTCTCTATCGCCTTTATCTTCCTTGCCTCCTTTGCATTTGCTTTTGGCACATATAGCATGTCAAAACCTCTGTCCCTTACAGTGTAGGCCAGCAATTCGATAAATGGAGAGCATACTGCTACCGAGCCCGTAAATACCACCTTTGATCCTTCCTTTACATCTGCTATGCTCTCGCTAAATGTTCCCGTAAAACCCACTATTCCCTTCTTCTTTTCCATCTTCTCATTACCTCCTTATAAATAAAATCTCTCTTTCTATTATTTTATATCCTTTTATTATTAAGAGATAAGATAAATGAGAAAAGTGATTTACGTTCCTATAATACACACGAGTGCGGATTTCGGTAGCGTAGCTTCTGAGATAGAGAAAAGGATTATTGTGCAGTATGGAGCGGAGAAGTGGGAACAGCATAAAAAGGCAATCTCTGATTTCTGGGATTCCGTATCTGATTATTTTCGTTCCTTAGCTGTTAAGGGCTTCAAGATATACCAGGATGGGCTGGTTGCAGATGGCGAGTTAGGTATGAAGATAGTAAAAATAGTACGGGGGTAAAAAGAAAAATCGTGTGAAAATCCGTGTAATTTTGTGGTTATAAAAATGAGAAGAGAAAAAGTTTTGTTTTCAGGTGAGAACATCACCGAGCGCAAGCGGGCGGATGACGAAGTAAAGGAATCCCAGGGGTTTCTTGCTGCCGTTATCGAAAACATCCCTGACCCCATCTACATCAAGGACAGGCAGTTCCGCTTCGCGGAGGTCAACAAGGCGTTTTTACACCGACATAAAGTTGCCAGGGAAGAAATAATAGGGAAAACGAGAGTTCTGGAAACAGATGTGGAAATATTTAAAACTGGAAGGAAATTAGATTCCCCAGAACAACACTATCACGATGCTGATGGAAATCAACACTGGACTCATATCAAAAAAGTTCCTTTAACTGACGAATCAGGCGAAATAACTCATGTTCTGACAATAAGCCGGGACATCAGCGAGCGCAAGCGTGCGGAAGAGCAAACTAAAGCATCACTCAGGGAAAAAGAGGTGCTGTTGAAAGAGATTCATCATCGCGTAAAGAACAACATGCAGGTAATTATAAGCCTTCTCAATCTCCAATCCAAACATGTCAAGGATAAACACGATTTGGAGATATTCAAGGATAGTCAGAATCGTGTAAAATCAATGGCGCTCATTCACGATAAATTATATCAATCTAAGGACCTGGCAAGTATTAATTCCGCTGAATATATCGAAAACCTGGCAAGACATTTATTCAATACGTATAGTGTTAGTTCGTCAGCCATTAAATTAGTGGCAGATATAAAAGATGTTCCTCTGGACATTGATACCGCAATCCCTGTGGTTTGATTATCAACGAACTTATTTCAAATTCTTTGAAGTATGCTTTTCCCGATGGCCAGGAAGGAGAGATTCGGATCAAGTTGTACGCGAGTAAAGACGATACTTTCACTTTGATTGTCAGTGATAAGGGTATAGGTCTCCCGGAAGATTTGGATTTCAGAAACACCGAATCTCTGGGTTTACAAGTGGTAGTTGCCTTGGTAGAACAGCTTAAAGGCACAATAGAACTGGATAGAAGCGAAGGGACTGCATTTAAGATTGTATTCAAGAAGTCGAAATAAAAGGCATGAGTGTAATATATGGCAAAAACCTACGAAACTCGGATAGCATCGGAGCACTGTGAGAGCTGGAGCTCGTGGATATGATAGAACATGACAAAGTAACATCCTAAAAACTCTCGGAACGTGGACTTAATAATTTATTTTCTTGTGGTATTTATTTTATTTAACTACATTTATTCCTCACATTCAAAATGGTAGGGGATAGAATATAAGATGAAAGAAGGAAGCACTCGTGGAGACGCTAAAAGGCTAATAGAGGTCTTTGATACGACATTGAGGGATGGAGAGCAAACACCTGGGATTTCTTTTACTAAAGAGCAGAAGGGCACAATTGCAAGGCGGTTGGACACGCTGGGTGTGGACATAATAGAAGCGGGGACGCCGATTACGTCTAAGGAGGAGAAGGAGGTAGTTCAGTATATCTGTGACGAGGGACTTTCGACAAAGATATGTGGGTTGGCACGGGTTTTAACGCAGGATATTGATGCATGCATTGATTGTGGGGTTGACATGATCCATATATTCGCGCCCACCTCCGTGATTCAGCGTGAGCACACGACAAAGAAGAGCGAAGCGGAAGTACAAGAGCAGACCTATGAGATGACGAAGTATGTCAAAGCACATGGATTTATCTGTATGTTCTCTGCAATGGATGCTACACGGACGAGTTTAGATTATCTAACTGAGATATACAAAACAGCAGAAGAAGCAGGCGCGGACATCTTAAATGTGCCTGATACTGTGGGCGTACTAGATCCTTTCGCCATCTTCGAGCTTGTAGAAGCGATAGATCGTGTGGTGAAGACTCCGATTAGCATACACTGCCACAATGACTTTGGTCTTGCGGTGGCGAACAGTTTAGCGGCAGTGAAGGCGGGTGCTTCGGAAGTTCAAGTTTCTGTGAATGGGATAGGAGAAAGAGCGGGAAATGCAGACCTCGCTGAGACAGTGATGGGTTTGAGCTCGATATACGGACTAAAAACAAACATAAAGACCGAGTTTTTATTTGAGACGGCGAAGCTTATTGAACGTTTAACCGGCATAAAACTCCCAGTAAACAAGCCAATAGTGGGTGATAATGCGTTTTCTCACGAATCCGGGATACATGCGCACGGTGTAATAGAGAAGAGCGATACCTTTGAGCCTGGTATAATGACGCCGGAGATGGTAGGGCATAGGAGGCGGATTGTTCTTGGGAAGCATACGGGCAAGCACTCGGTATTGAATAAATTATCAGAAATCGGGATGTCACCTACAAATGAGCAAATTGATGAGATTCTAGAACGGGTGAAGGAACTTGGTGTAAGTGGTAAACAAGTCACCGATGATGACCTATTTACAATAGCAGAAGTTGTAACCGGCGAAGTATCAATGCATGAGCGTATAGTGACGCTAAAGGAACTCTCGGTTATGACCGGGAATAATTTGATACCGACAGCATCGCTGAAAGCAGTAGTGCGGGGGAAAGAATGCAAGAGCGCGCAGATGGGTGTTGGCCCTGTGGATGCCGCGATAAAAGCTATTCAGGAGATAATAGGCGGTGAAATAGGTGGCGACATCGAACTTAAAGATTTTAGGATAGAGGCGATAACCGGCGGTTCCAATGCACTCGCAGAGGTGATTGTGGGTGTGGCGAAGGGCGGAAGAATGGTAACCGCGAGGGGTGTGCGAGAAGATATAGTAATGGCTTCTGTAGAGGCAATTGTCAATGCTGTGAATCGGTTGATGCAGAGCTGATGCGATTTATTTACCGCAGAGAGCGCAGAGAGCGCAGAGATGATAGAAACGGAGAGACATAACAGGATAACGGAACGCATTATTGGCGCTGCTATCGAGGTACATCGCACCCTGGGCCCGGGTCTTCTAGAATCGGCTTATGAAGCTTGTCTGGCTTTCGAGCTGGTACAACGAGGTCTTAAGGTGGAACAGCAGAAGCCCCTGCCCGTGGTCTATCGGGAGGTGAAGCTGGATTGTGGCTACCGCCTGGACCTTCTTGTCGAAGAAAAGGTCATTGTTGAGATTAAGGCGGTTGATAGCTTAGCGCCAATTTATCAGGCCCAGTTGCTCTCCTACTTGAGACTTTCCGGCTACAAAGTCGGCTTATTGATCAACTTTAATGTAAAGGTTCTGAAGAACTGCATACGCCGGGTGGTGAACAACTTTCCTGATGCCTCTGCGAGGCACAGTCTAAAAAGCCAGTGATTTATCAACGCGGAGATCGCCGAGTACGCAGAGTTTTAAGACCGTTCCAACCATTACATGGGTTTTCTGGTGCCTCCGCGTTCTCTGTGTGCTCTGCGGTAAACAAAATGTAACCATGTCAAGTCAGTAAACAAAAGCCAGTAATTGCCCACCTACGCCATTCTCAATCGCTTTTTCATGTGACATCACACCTTTTGAGGTTGTAATCACAAGCATACCGAAATCCCTTGCGGGGAGTAGTCTCTTCTCCCATTTCTCATATTCATTTGCGCGGACGTAAAACCGCGGTTTTATTGCATTGCAATCATTTATCTTACCACCGAGCTTCACCTGAAAGATACCCGATTTCCCATCTTCTACGAATTCAAACTCCTTTATATACCCGCCTTCTTGCATTACACCCAGTACATTACCTATGAGCTTTGAAGCGGGTTTTATCACGCATTCCATCTTCCCGACTCTCTCGGTATTCTTTATGTGCGAAAGAGCATCTGCAAGCAGATCATTTAGCGACATTTTTTTTCTCCCTATTTTTAGTTATACTTCCTAAATCCGATCTCCCGCGCTATCTCTCGGAAGCACTGACGACAGAGATAAATCCCATATCTACGAATCAGGCCTCTACTTCTACTACATCGTCTGCATGCGTTCGCGCCTCGTCCAAATTTCTTCTTCCGCTCTTTTACCATTTTACTTCACCTTTCTCTTACTTCACCATAGTATAAAAACATGTACCTAAAATTCATTCACCAAAAATCTTCTCCAAATCTGCATAAAACTGCATCACTAGCTTGGTCACCTCATTATCTTCACTCAACGTAAACGTCCTTATCTGCTTACCTAATTTGGCTTCTTTCACGATATTCAAATCTAAAAGCGGCTTGATTACACGTGCAACGCTGGAATGAGAAAGCCCAGTCGCCTCTGCGATTCCCGAAAGATACGTTGTCATGCCCCGACTTATTATTAGGTGCTCCAAAACAATAAGCTGCGCATTGCTTCCGAATATCTTTCCAAGTCCGTCCATACTTACACCTTTAGCATATATATCTATATTTAACTTATTTGTTTTTATTAAAGCTTAGCGATGAATGGCCATATTAGCTAATATTTTTTATTGGTAATTATACGACCTAGATAGAGAAAAAAAGGCACTAAAACCGATGGAAACAGAAGAAATCAGTCTGAAAAGGGAACTCCAACGAAAGGTGGTGCACGTCACCTCTCTACTGATAGTTGCAGGCTATTACATTCTGCCCAAAGCGGCAGTATTGCTGATAATGACTTTGTTTTTGATACTATTCCTGGAGATCGAGTTTGTCAGGATAGATCTCAAGCTAAAGTTGCCTTTATTTCACAAATTATACAGAAAGAAGGAAGAAGATAGATTAAGCGGTAACGTCTTCTTCCTCATAGGTGCTATAATAGCAATTAGCGTATTTTCCAAGGAGATCGCCATAGCCGCTATACTGATGACCACGTTTGGAGACGCAGCAGCAGCATTATTCGGCAAGAGGTTCGGCAGGACCTGGATACCAAAATTAAAGAACCGGGCTGTTGAAGGTTGCATGGCGGAGTTTGTCGTGGATCTGCTCATAGGGTTCGTCTTCCTGGGCTCATGGCCGGTGATACTAGTGATGGCTGGAACAGCGACAATAGTCGAGACCGTAGTGGAGAAGATAGATGATAACCTGCTAATACCGTTATTCGCAGGTTTTAACGCTCAAATCATTAGTTATATAATCTCTCTGGGATACCTATCTTCTGTGCCATAATAACCAGATGGTTCTAATGGTTCATAATACTTAATTCGTAATTATTCACTCATTTGGCAGCTTAAATTCTATCTTAAAGGTCGTTCCTTTATCTCTGACAACCTCCAGGTTTCCCTCTAACTGATCTTCTACCAGAATTTTTACAACATGCAGACCAAGTCTTTCGCTTGCTTTGATGTCGAATCCTTCGGGTAATCCGACACCATCATCGCTGACGGTCAGACTAACCACACCTTCTTCCGATGCTCTTAGGACAACATCAATCTTACCTTCCTTTCGGTTAACAAAAGCATGTTTAAATGCGTTTGATAGCAATTCATTAACAATTAATCCAAGAGGAACAGCAATAGCTATTGGGAGTGGATAATCATCTATATGAACGATCGAGGTGATTTTTGTATCTTGAACAGGATAACTCTGTAGTATCTGTCCTAATAATTTAGCTACAAAACCCTTCATATTTATCGCTGATAAGTCACGGTTTTCATATAACTGAGAGTGAATAAGAGCCATGGCATTTATCCTGTTTCTCGACTCAGCGAGTATATCATTTATGCCTTTATCTTTGGCTGCCCGTGCTTGCAGATTGAGCAGGCTCGAAACAACCTGAAGGTTGTTCTTTACACGATGGTGTATCTCTCGCAGTAACACCTCTTTTTCTTTCAGCGCTGCCTTTATCTGGTCTTCCGCACGCTTGCGCTCGGTGATGTCCTCCCCAGAACTTATTGTGGCAATGATCTTCCCTTTTTCGTCCTTCAATGGAACATTATGCCATGCGAGGAGTTTCTCCTCGCCGCTCTTAGTCAAAACAGGATTCTCAAAATATTCAACAGGTTCGATTTCGCCAGTCATCAACTTATCGAATACCTCTTTTACTTCCGCTCTATCTCGTTCCACGATAAATGAATCAAACCAGTTTTTATCTATAATCTCGTTCTCGTTATAGCCTAAAACATCACAGCCCTTTTTATTTATTAGGCTTACTTTTTGATCCGCATCAATAACCACGAGCGCAACTCCCGCAACGTCGAGATACATTTGTGCCCTATCTCGCTCCTTTTGCAGCGCCTCTCCCGCCTGTTTCAGTTCGGTTATGCTTTTTGTGATCCCCGTCACAGCAGTTATTTCGCCTGTTTCAGGGTCTTTAATAGGACTTAAAGTTCTAAGTAACCACACGTCGTCTTTACTTCTACATTCGTACGTCTCAGGCTTTCCGTTTTCAAAGACCTGTTTCACCTTCTCGTTAAACTCCTTTGCGGGCTCTCCCGAGATAAAGGCGCTATAATGACTTCCTATTACTTTTTCCCGTGGTAAGCCCAGCACAGATAGCATCTTCTCATTTGCAAAGAGATACTTACCTTCTCTATTCACAGTGTATATAGAATCGTCTGTGCTCTCTACCAGGCTCCGATACCTCTCTTCAGATGCTCGCAGTGCTGCCTCCGCACGTTTGCGCTTCTCGTCCAGTTCTGATCCCACCATTATCACATCACCTTTTTGCTGATCCCCGCTCTTACTGCATCGCCAGGTTATTCTGCGACATGACACTTACACGTAGGGGAATCGGGTATAGTAATATAATATAATATATTACAAATAAGTTATGTTATTATGCTCTTGGATGTATAATAGATGATTCCAGAATATTTACAACTTTTTCCGCTATCATGTTCCAATCAGCGTCTTTACTTATTGTCCCTTTTGCACCCGCGTTGCGTGCATTTCTCTCTACCTCTGTGCCCACATAGGCAGTGAACATGTATATGTTTGCTTTCGGATCGTAGTCAATTATTCGTATGGTTGCTTCAACACCGTCCATCACAGGCATTCTGATGTCCATCAGCACGAGATCCTGTTTTTTGCCTTCATTTACCAGTTTACTATAATACATTTCAACTCCTGCCTTACCATGTAGGGTAGTGCGCAGGGTGAACGTATGCTTCTTGTTCCGCGCAAGAAAAACGGACAGTAACTTGTGAATCCCTTTTTCGTCATCCACAACAAGGATACTATAGTCCATTTTTAACCACCGCCATATCCTTCTTCCTCTAAATATTTTCTGCCAATAATATCATTACCGAAGATTTTCTTTGCCGTCTCATTTGTCCAAAGGATATTTAAATCGTTATCCATCATGCTCATAGGGTCACCAATAGACTGCAGCATGGCATTGAGTTTTCCTTCACTCGCCATTTAATCTCTTCTCTATCTGGCTTTTGTGAAGAGCCATTTCAATAGCTGCGAGAAGCTGCTTCTCATGGAACGGTTTTACATGGTAGGCATACTGCTCTGTGTTTTTGGCTTTATCTATAAGCGTAATATCCGTATATGCGGTCAGAAATAGAATGGGAATATCCCTCTTCGCTTTTATCTCGTAAGAAGCGTCTATGCCTGTTTTCTGCCCTTTCAGGACAATATCAAGTGCAGCAGCCTTTTTTTACTGCATTATCTGCGCTGGCTGTATAACCTACCACGTCATAACCAAGATCGGTAAGTACCATTCCCAGGTCTTTTGCTACCAGGGCGTCATCTTCTACTACAAGTATCTTTGCTTTTGCCATTTTATCACATTTCAAATCAAATAAGGATTAATAGTATTCATAGTATATAAATGCACCTATTAGTAGCACATAGGAATCTTTATTGGTATATGAGGCACTGTCTAAAAAAAACCAGTGATTTATCAACGCGGAGATCGCAGAGGGCACAGAGTTTAAGACAAGAGCGTTCCAATCCACGCTTGATTTTTCTGATGCCTCTGCATTCTCCGCGCACTCTGCGGTAAAACTTGAGGATATAGTGCTTTCGCAGACTAAGGAGGAGGCGATTACTCGCCCCTCCTCGTCTCAGAACGGTACGTGAAAGTTTCCCTTCATACCGCTTAAAAAAAAGCAAAACAAAACCATGGCTGAAAAGGATGTGGTGCATCCAGACGATTGATTCCTTATTCAGAACATGTATGTACGATGTTCTTTACCTGTATGAAGAACCATACGACCCGAAAAGGCCTATCGTCAATTTTGA
>JAUWND010000071.1 GCA_030612835.1 Candidatus Methanophagales archaeon
AAACACCAAAGCAAGTATGGCAGCCAAACCTTGAGAGATTGCACTTAATATGTACCTTGCATTATCTTGCTCTGTGTCAGGATAGCAATAATATAAGATTAAAAAGACTGCTATGGCAATAATCACGCAATAAATCCACCACTTATATTTTTCCCATTTATATCTCATTTCACGCTTCTTCAACAACCCTTATCTCCTCCTCCGTCAGCCCATACAAATCATAAACCAACCTGTCAATCTGCGCATCAACAATTCTTATCTGCCGCTCATAAAGCTCTTTATCTTGGTCCATTCTCACATCGTGATGTTTCTTCTGTAGTTCGAGCATGTTATCCACCAAAGCAACGAGTTTATCGTGCTGTGCTTTTTCCTCAGAATTGGAGAAGTCTATCGTGCGGATTGGAAAATTCTTTGCGTCCTGAATGAGAATTTTCTGAAATACTCGCTTAGATTGATCAAGAAATCTATTGCGATGGTAGAATGTCATCAGTCTTGAATTGATAAGTGCAAGGAGAAATTTCAGTGAGATATTAACTTCCGGCTTCAACAGTAAATTAAATCCAATCTGGGCATTGTAAAACTCTTGCTCGGTGTAACCTGCAAAAATCCGTGGCGGTTCTCCGCTAATAATTTGGCGAACTATTATCCGGGGGTGGGTAAAGAATCGCTGCTCACGCGGTGCACCTAACCAATTCCCATAGCTAATCCATTCCCCACTTTCCCAGTTAATTTTGTAACGGCTCACATCAGCACCAGAAAGTAATTGCTTAAATGTCTCATCTTTTTTATAATCTGAATGGAAAACACGATTTTTGATTTGCTGTTGAGTATGTCCCTTGTATTTGTCGTACGGTGTTAAGCCAAGGGAAAAATCACAGAACTGCTGAAGGAGTAAACTCACACTTTCAATCTTTCGCAAAAGCTGCTCGATATTTTCTGTAATGAAAATGTTAAAAATGAGTCCAGGTGAATTAAGCCAGTTTTTTTGCGAAAACATTTTTTTATTTGCACAAGACATTTCGGAAATTTCGGAAATTCTGTCTTCCCTGTTGTACAAAAGAATACTCGTCCGTCCAGTGCCGTTTTTCTCTAAAATGATAGTTGCTGTCTCAGCTTTAACATTTGTGAAGACGTTGTCTGGTAGACGAACAAGTTTCTGAATCCACGTGTTATCCAAAATCAATTTTCTTAACTTGGTGTACGAACTCTGCGTTAGATAGGAGTTCGGAGTGTGTTTTCCTGAATTAATTTCGCATAGTTCTGTATTACTCTAAATAGATTTTCTCATACAAATTACCACCCAAACAAGTTTACCATAGCATGGAACACATCCTCTGGTCTCAATTTTCTCGTGAACGCTTCCGATGGCGTTTCTGCATTCTCAAAATCCAGGCTCGCATGCGGTCTCTTATCGTTGTATCAGCCTATAAATCCCTCCAACGTATCAAACTCGTCTCTCCTCCGTTTGTACAAGTCGAACTATTTCTCAAGTTTACCATTCGTCTGCGGGTGGTTTACGCTCGTTGTTATATGGTTTATCCTATATTGTTCCAGATGCTTCTGAAATATGCCGGTTGAACCTTCTTTTTTGTGTTTCCAGTGACTCGAGAACTCACTGTCGTTATCAGAAAGTAACGCTCTGATAGGTCCGTAAAATTCTACTTCTTTGACAGCCTTGCCCAGTATACGTATACCATTCTCAATATTTGCGCTATCAAACTCACCTGCGGCGAGTATCTTCCTGGATGCGTCGTCCAGATACGCTATTACCTGTATATCGCCGTGTTCGTGCCAATCGACATGCCCCAAACTCAGACGGTGCTTTCGTTCATATCTGACCCATTTACGTTGTTTTTGTTTGTTAGGCTCGTCTTTTGCTTTGTTATTAGTTTTAAGCACTTGATGAATGCGATTGTGGGGCATATGCACTCCATAATACCTGTCTATTACTTTTTCCAGCGCTAAAGCATTTACTTTGTATTCTTCATGAGCATCGAGTATTATGCTCTTTTCGGTTGCAGTTAACACCCGTTTTCCTGCCACACTTCTGTAAAACCGGTATTTCACCGCTATCTTTGTACTGTTTGTACAATTGCTGAACTCTTCGCGGGCTTACCTCCTGCACGGCTGCAATTGAACTGCTGGGAGTTCCATGATCCATTTCCCGTATGATCCACCGGATCTTTTTTTGATTGAGTCGTCTCATGTAACTCAATCTGCTTATGTATGCACACCAAAAGCACGGGTAAAATAGATTTTCTGCGGCGATAAAATTCGTGTCGTTCGTCAATTTGTAAAATTCGAGACCTGATACACTTAAGTCCAAAATGGTCATATAGAATACATTCGACACGCGCTTTCAGAGATATAAATGATGTGAATCTCAGGACTAGTGCGAATGCACTATGGATCGGAACTACCTGCGCAGAAAACACCCGGATTTTTAGCTGAGGCTTCGCTAATCATCTGACCTGTGAGGGGTACCTATCCCTGGCGAAAGTATTTCGGGAAATCACAGATAGGAGTTCGGAGTGATAAATCCAAACATCCCTCTTTTGGATAAAATCTCTAAGCTCTTTTGAATGAAGGTTGCGTAAATGTTCATCCGATTCTGGGTTGTGGAATATCTCTGGAAGTAGTAATCAACAAGCTCTGGATCCATTCCTTTGATATCAACCCAAGGCGGATTCCCGATCACGCAATCGAACCCGCCCTTTCGCATGATCCTCCCAAACCCCTTTTTGTCGTCCTCCCAATCAAACACATTAACCCGCCTCATCTCCTCCTCATCAAACAGCGTCTCCTGCTGCCCCAACTCGTAATATTCCGGCCCGATCAACGAATTCCCGCACTTAATATTATCACCCAGATTCGGCAGCACACCCTCCAGTCCCAGCTTCATTTGCTGATCTATACTCTCCCGACTCTCGTGCTCCAGCACCTTCAGTAGCAGACTCATTTTCGTCACTTCAACCGCCTGTGAGTCTATATCAACGCCAAAGATATTATCCAAAAGAATCCGCTTCTTTTCTGCCGTTGTTAAGTACCACTCATTCTCCTTAACCTGAAACATTTTTCCTTTATGTTTCTTCGGCTTGTTGCGCACGTACCAATCCAGATGATACCGCAATAGGTAGCTATATGCACCAATAAGGAAACTACCAGACCCACATGCCGGATCCAGAACTTTTATATGTGCAATCTCCTCCGGCGTCTTTCCCGCAATCAACTTACCAACAGTATTCTCCACAATATATTCAACGATATACTGAGGCGTGTAATACACCCCACCCGCTTTTTTCACTTCCGGCTTCGTCTCCACCTTCGCTTGATGCCCTGCGGTCAGCCGAATGACCTTACCCAGGAACTGCTCGTACACATTGCCCAATATCTCAACGCCGAGCACAGAGAATTCATACGGCGACTTTGGATAATACAGATCCTGTATGATCGTCTTCAAGACCTTGTCGTCAATCGTCAACGCAGGCGTTATCCCATCGCCCCCAAAATCGAAATCGAATATCCCGCTATTGTATTTCGATTCCGCCAACCTAAAATGGTTCAGCAAATGCATGTACACGTCACCTGCTTCTGCCTTTGTCTGCAACTGCCCATAATGCTCAATGCCGCGATCCTCACAAATCCGTAAGAAGATTAGCCGGTCCAACAACTTTTGCACTGCATAGTTCAACTCGTATATACTCACGTTAGGATTCCGTAGCGCGATATTCTTAGCCAGCATCTCACGCCAGCTCTCTATCTCCTTTAAGAATTCGCTATCTACTGCCGCAGTGCCCTTCTTGCCCTTTGTTGATTGCGCGTACCGGTCGAAACTGCCCTTGAGCACCGCTTCCTTTGAGAATACGTCGTAGATCTCGTCAAACTTGTCGAGATACTCGTCAAACGTAAAATATGCAATCCGACCTATGCCGACTTTGTCATTTTGATTGGGCTTCATCTGACAGTTGAATACCGAGAACTCCTCGAAGTCCGTAACAATAGATAATGGCAGTTTCGCGCTCCAAGCATACCGTCTCAATTGATATGAGGGGCTGACGTCCTCTTTTATGTTCACTGCCGGCTTCTTCGCTTCCACGAAGAATTTACGCTGACCACCGATTCTGAAACTGTAATCAGGTGCTCTTGTGGACAGCCCGACCTTTATTGTATCTTCGAGAACAACCTCCTTGTATTGTTCCGCAAAGCCCTGCTCATTGCTCACGTCCCAGCCCAGGGCTTCAAAGAAGGGGTCAATGAATTCGCGTCTTACCTGCGCTTCCTTATATGCTGACCGTTTATAAACGTCTATGTTCGCCTGGAACCGGTCCACGAGCACGCCAATCCTTTGCCGTGCCTGCTCTTTCATTGTATATACGGTATAACTTCTACATATAAATTTAATTTAGGACGCAGATTTAGCAAACCACAAGATTACACAGATTTTCACGAGAATTTTTTCTTTTAGCACAGGCTAAATTTTCTTTTTGTAAAAAAGAAAAATTATAGTGTTGTGTTAATCTTGTGGAATCTCGTGGTTTTTTATATTGGAAATTGTGATTTATGCCTCCACTATACAATATTTCCACCTTAGCTATCGAGCTCGAGCGGACATAACGGGTCTTCAGCCCATATATCGCCATCTTGCGCATATGCCCTTATCCTGCATCCGCCACCGCATAACTCTTTGTATTGGCACGAGCCACACTTGCCTTTCAAGAGCTTCGTCTTTTCTCGGAATGCAGCAAGGACGGGATTTTCAGGATCGTTCCAGAGCTCACTGAATTTCCTTTCTCGTATATTACCGATTTTAAATTGTTCTAACTGCGCGAACTGACATGGATACACATTACCGGTCGGGTCAACGTTCGCAACGCGATCGCCGGCACTACAAGAATCACCGGTATATTGAAGCAGTTTCAACGCATTTTCATATTCCGGATTATTATCCGCTTTCAGTTTATTCAGTAGAAGAATACCGTCTTGAGGCGCATCCACAGTGAGGATTTCCATCTTGTCGGGGCCCAAATCGCACGCTCGCTGGTATAGCAAGTCAAAGACACGAGCAGTTTCTTCCGGCTCTAACTGAATATCATATATCTCTTTGCCCCGTCCGCTAGGAACAAGCCAGTAAAGACAGAATCGCGGCACGTTTAACTCGAGCGAAAGGTCAAGTAAACTCTCAATTTCTTCATAATTGTCCTTTGTAATGGTGATCCGAATGCCGGCTTTAACATCTATTTCTGCACAGTTCTTCAATGCTTGCACGACCTTCTTGAAACAGCCCGGCTGGTTCCTCATGGCATCATGCGTCTCCTCTTTTGCACCATCGAGCGAGATACCCACATACTCAATACCCACGGCTTTTAATCGTGCCGCGACTTTCTTCGTTATCAGTGTGCCATTGGTGCTTATAGCGGTCTTTAACCCTTTTTCCGTTGCATAACTAGCGAGTTCCCAGAAATCATGCCTCATCAGCGGCTCGCCACCGGTGAAGAGGATCAAAGGTGCCTTCATATCGGCAAGGTCGTCGATGAACGCTTTCGCTTCCGCCAAAGATAGCTCGTTGCTTATGTCCACGTCAAGTCCGGCATTGATGTAACAATGAGTACAAGCCAAATTGCACTTATTCGTGATATTCCAGAATATTATGGGTCTACGAGTTTCCGCAAATGCCAATAGCTCGCTAGGTACCTGATCTGGCGACTTCTCCCTGTACTTTAATGCTTCACTAACCGTTCCTTTTCCATGTACAAGCTGTGTAATTCGGATCATGCTACTTCCTATTTTAATTATAGCTATACTATAAAATAAAATTCTTTGTATATCTTAAAGATATGCTTTACCTGCCAGATACCGAAAAGTGTCTCGCCTTCATATCATAGCCCCTTAAAAACGTCAGCCCAATAACTCACAACCTTATCTGTTTTCTCCGCTGCTAGTCCTGTGTACTTCGCGGCATCAAAGACCTTCTCCTTCTGCTCAGGCGTAAATTTAGCTATATATGCTAATACCTCGTTGTCGTGCTCAACAACCTCACGTAACGATTTATGCTCTTTATATGCCTGAACAGTCTTCCTTCGTACGTATTCATGCGCGTTTGGATGCCCAAAGTAAGAGAGTAGAATATATAAAGGTTCCGCAATAATATTATCCTTAGAGAGCGCAAAATTCGCCTGCATCCGTTCACTATCCACCTCTAACCGCTCTGTAATTCTTCCTAACTTCCTAACACAGTAATCGAAAACCACCAATAACTCCTGTATATATCGCTGCGATGCCGAATTCGTAAGGTCTCGCTGATGTTCCGAGATCTGGTCGAGATACATAGTTATAGCCTGCGGCATGAACTTTTTCCACAGGCTCTTTACGCCTTCAAAACTAATAGGGTTTCTTTTATGTGGCATTGTTGACGAGCCCACCTGCCCCTCATCTACCCGTTCTCGCACCTCCCCGATCTCACTGCGCTGAAGATGACGCATATCATCGCAGAAATTGGCTAAAACCGAGAAACTACTTATAACTGAATGCACGAAATCGGACATGGGTTCAGGCGGAACTATCTGTGTGGACACCGTTGCGGGTTTTAGGTTAAGCAAAGAGAGCACCTCGCGTTCAAACTCCTCCGGATCGTCAAAAAGCAACGACGTTGCATTATATGCACCTACAGCACCCGAGAATTTACCTACTAACTTTCCTGTTGCTTCTTGCAACTGCAATATCTGCGTGCCCCATCGGTTCACATACTGCGCAATTGCGAACCCGAAAGAAATAGGCTCTGCATGCTGCCCATGCGTCCGCCCTATTTGTAATGTGTCCTTTTCTCTACCTGCTAAGTTTAGCCATGCACGCTCCAGCAGGATCATATCAGGGATAATAACGTTCGTCACGGCATCTTTATACCTGAGCGCATTTGCGGTATCCACAACATCATAAGACGTGGCACTGAGATGTACGAAAGGTTTTGCCTCTTCACTTACCCTGCCTCTAATCACATTAACAAGAGCCCGAATGTCATGTTTTGTATGCTGCTCCTCTTCATATACCTCTTCGGCAGTCACTTTTGACGCGGCATCTACTATCTCATCGCAGAACTCACTCTTTAAAATGCCCCGGTGCTTGAAGACGCTCGCAACAGCCGCTTCTACTTTCGCTTTATACTGCACATAAGCCTCATCTGATAGGTATTCCTTCAATGCCGCCACAGAATACCGATAATCAGTCGGCGAGAATGCCGAGAAATCTATCTCTTCTTCCATTTTCTGTTTTTTGTGTATGTAGTATAACTTCTAGCTACATAGTTTAATTTAGGACGCAGATTTACACGGATTTACAGGGATTTAATTTCTTCTGCGTTAATCAGTGTTAATCTGTGTCAATAATTAATTTTAGTAGGATATTTATTATGCTTTCTTGGCGACTGACTGCAGCTTCTGTTTTATTGACCCCGCTTTATCCCGTCTTTCATCTATCCTCAATGTTGTAACGACCCTTACAGCACCTTGTTCGAAGACTGATTCATGCACTACTGTAAACGCATTTAAAACTAAAGCGAGATCCTCTACTTCAAATATGGTGCCCATAGCAGTAAGTTCTGGCTCCAAACCCAGCTTTTCCAGCTCTGATACTACTTCCGCTACGTATTTACTCACGCTTGCTGTTTTTGTTCCTATTGGAATAACAGTAATCTCCGCAATTATCATCGCAATTACCCAAAATGATTTTGTAATAAATATAATCTAATTTAGTATACTTTCGCCGGATATATTAATACCAAATCAATACTTCTTAAGGGAACTCACGAATATTAATTTACCAGAACGGTACTAACATTTTCCAAGGATTTTTAAGACACCGATTAACACAGATTAACACAGATTTAAAGTAATGTAGTGTAGTGTAATAATTGATTTATAAATTTGATTTTGATTCTATGAACCCGTAAAAACTTAATAATCAGGACTTTAGAGTAGCGTCTGTGTAAATCTGCGAAATCTGTGTCTTTGTATGATAATTATCAAAACTTTTTGGGTTAACTATTTACTGTGAGTTCCCTATCCTGAACGATGGATTAGTATATTGCCCACGCTTGTAGACGTTCCGTTTATCATGCCTCTTAAGCCACATCTTACGTGCCTTTTTCGGTGCTGCTGCTCCCACCCCGCCAGAGTCATATATCTTCAGCATATCTACATACTCGCTGGCACCATTGATAACATAAGCCTCTTTTTCCTCTATTGCGAGCAGAACGTATCGATCGCTGCTGCCCTTGACCCAAAATATCTGCTCGCGATCGATTAACACCCGTATAGCGGTTTGCAGAGATCGTTTTAACACTTCTGATGCCGCTACGTCCGAGATAGCTTTCCACTCGCCATTGTTAATCTCTTTTGCATTTCTGGCAGCATCTAAGTCCAGATTATTGGCTATGTGGGCAGCAAGACAGTCCGAGATGGTCGCACAGTCCAGTTCGGCAACGGGTATGCTCTGGACCTCGAGTTGCGACTTACCGAGCTGAATCTCGTCCTCACCCCAGTATCGCCATACTTCTGTCCTTTCAAAGTACTGTATGATGCACTCGGATAGGTATTCGCGAATAGAAACCCGCTGATCCTTCAGTTTAGGGCCAAGGAACGACAACTGCTTCCCAAACTCTCGTACCAGCTCGCGCGCTACCGGTTTACACGGATTCATTAGCACAAATAGCCAGGAGGTGTTCATCAATAATACTTAAGACGCGAAGACATAAATCCACATGGTATTTGTTTAGCAAACCACAAGATTACACAGATTTTCACGAGAAAACGATAATATGAATCGGGTTTTAATAAACTATTGGCTATCCCATCCCTATTAACCCTAATTTCTTGTGTTAATCTTGTGGAATCTCGTGGTTTTTAAGATTAGCTATACAAATACTCCACAGGTATTTTAGCGCAAAAAGAAGAACTACTTACTCTTCAAGAACGAACTTAAAAGTAAGAATCATTATCGCTGCTATCAGAAGTAGAAATGCTATTAGCAGTCTCAATTCGGGAATCAGTTCGGCTATGCCCGACCCGCGTAGGATTTTCTCTGTTGCCAGAACAGAAGGTATAATCACCGGCATACAAATAGGGATAAGGAGAAAAGAGAGGAGTAATGTTTTGCCTTCCGAGAACATCAGGAGCCCAGAAACAAAAGAACCCGCAAAGGATAGCCCTGTTACTCCCAGGAAGCAAACAAGCAATAGCAAAGGGAACCTTCCACCTAAATCGAGGTTTAAAAAGATAATGGAAAACGGGATCAAAACGCATTCGACGAGAAAAAGCAGTACGATACCATAAAATATCTTCCCTATAAGGATCGCTATGGGCGAGCAGGGCAGTGTTTTCAAACCACCAAGCGTGCCTCGGTCTGCTTCTCGGGTAAACGAAGTGGTAAAGGTGAGGATACTTGCGAAGAAGAGAATTATCCATAGTGTAGCGGCTGCCACTTCTGGTTCTGCCGTTCCACCACCACTACTCCATGCGAAACTGCAAATCAAGATGGAACCCACTGCGAAAGAAAGTATTGAGAGCACTTCATAAGACCGTCTAAACTCAGCACGCAGGTCTTTCTCCGCTATCCGGAATGCCGCTTGCCAAAATTGTGGTATTGTGGACGGTCCTATGTCCTTTTGCCTATTATCTTCTTTCATCGTCCTGACCTAAAAAGGCATCTCATTGACTATTTCTCCCCTCTCGAGCAAAATGCTTTTATCGCAAATCTTCTCCGCCCACACTATAGAATGCGAAGATATTAATATCACCTTCCCTTTCTGTGTTTTTAAGTACTCTACAAGCACATCGCAGGTATTCATGTCCAGTCCCGTGAAGGGTTCATCGAGTAATATCAAATCAGGGTCATGGATTAACGCCCGGGCGATGTCTGCCCTTTTCCGTAAGCCGTGCGACAATTGCTTTACCGGAACATTATACCAGCGTTTCATACCCAGGGCTTCTACTATATCTAAGAAGGCTTCGCCTTCTACGGAGAATAGTCTAGCATAGAAGAGTAGGTTCTCCCTGACTGTTAGCTCGTCATAAAGGAAGCTCACATGCGTTACTAACCCAATCCTTCTTCTTATCTCGCTACTGCTTTTGAACGCATCATCGCCAAATATCTTCACCGTGCCCGAAGAAGGCGAGATATGCGTGGCGATTATTTTCAGTAACGTTGTCTTTCCCGCACCGTTATGCCCGGAAAAAGCCACGAATTCGCCTTTCGATATATTCAGGGACACGGATTTCAAAGCTTGTAAGTAGCCATATCGCTTTGATACTTTGATGAGTTCCACAGCTACGGTGTTGTTAGACATTTGTCGCCATCCATTATCTATGCGGGGGGCGTGATTTGAACACGCGGACTCCTACGAGACAGGGTCCTAAGCCCTGTGCCTTTTCCTAGCTCAGCAACCCCCGCATCTATTTCTTCTTTTATTTTATTTTTATGTGCTCTATAAAATTTCCGTTTCATTCATGGTTGAAAATTTATCTATGCCTGATTTACTGAAAGACGTTATTTCGATATATTTCTTTTGCCGGGCACTGCCGATTTTTTTTCGTGAAATTGCTATATTCACCGCAGAGCACGCAGAGCACACAGAGAACGCAGAGGCACCAGAAAACCCAAGCAAAGATTGAAACAGTCTTAAAACTCTGTGGTCTCTGCGCTCTCCGCGGTGGTAAATCGCTATATTTTTAGACTGTGTCCATTTATCCCTTTATGCATAGTGGCGAGGTTTGAGCTTTTAGAATTTTATATACCTAGGACTAAAATTATATTCATGATAAGAGTATTCATTAGTTATCATAATGAAACCGATGGAGAAAATGCTAAATTATTATGTGAGTGTCTTAAGGAAGAAGGAAAGATAGAACCCGAATTAGCTCTAGAAAGAGATGTAGCTATTGAAAACGCAGAAATGATTGCTAATAAAATAGATAGTTGTAATTTTTTTATAACTTTTTATACCACTAAAGGCAAAGAAAGTGTGTGGGTTAACCAGGAATTGGGATATGCATTTAATCATGTTAAACAGAATAGATTTAAAATAATACCGATCTATAATAATCGAACGGACTTCGAAGGATTCTTGACTTCTGAAAGTCACAATTTTTATAAGGGATTTGAGCTGAACGAAGAAAAACCTGAAGAAACAATGAAAAAAATTAAAAAATATCTCACAGAAGAATTTGGACATTCAATAAAACTTGATTTCCGAATTGAAGATAGAGTTAAATCTTCTCATTATTTTAATACGTTAAAAGCTGTTATTTGGATTACCAATATCTCGTCACAAAAAATTCGAGATGCAACGCTAGATTTTGTTTTACCAGATATTTCTCCAGGAATTCTGAATATTACAGGTAATTCAAAATTCATAAAAACTCAATATGATTCCAAAATTTTGCCTGAATTTCATAGCAATAAAATCAAAAGTACAAATAATATCAAAAGAATTAATTTTTTGCTGAATGATATTTTAGGATTAAATGCATATGAGATCCCTTTAGAGATTGAAATCCCGAAAAGTTTGGAAAATCAAAACCTTTTATTTGGCGTTTATGTAAATATTCCTTTATTTGGAACGATCTATTATCAAGTAAAAATGGAAAAAACAGGAAATACTTGGAAATTATCTGAGTTCCATTTAAGCAATAATCCCGATGAAAAAATTAAAATTAATACGAAGTAGCGGAACTAATCATTTCAGTGACTGCAAGCTTAAAAGCAATTATACTCGTGCTTCTCAAATTTTGACACCGTTACCAGCTCTTTGTGTCAATTAAAATCCCATCGGCATCAAAAAGATAGACCGTGTCACCATCATTGTCCCAGATTGCTCTTCCCGATCCCCAGTAGATGTCTGATGCCGAATTTGTTCCAAATCCGGTATGAATCGTTACTGTTGTATTAGGCAGGAGTTCAAAATGCGGGAAGACATACGTGTGGTTTTTCTTATCCTTTACATTCCACCCTTCTAAGTTAATTGACTCACCACCGACGTTCTTTAAAACGAGATATTCATCGTTGAGGTGGTAGTGATCGTCTCCTGCTGCATCGTAATGGACATCCCAGATTACAACAATAGCAGGTGTGAGAATAATATAGTTCTCAAAAGGCTGCATTAAGGGATAATCATCACTTTCATCACTTTCTGGATCTATGCTGTAATGTGTGTCGCCAATTCCATCTGCATCTGTTCCTTCGTAATCATCCCAGTAGTTGCCTACGTAGCTTTTGTAAGTTGTTCCATCATAAGTGTACAGGGATTTCCACGAGAAAATTTATGTTACATCATTCATTTGAACCGGACCTCAATTCTTCTATTTCCCAACCATGGTACGGGTAGATTTCTGCCAGATTCATCAAGTATCCTCAGCAGTGTTTCAACAGCTACTCTATG
>JAUWND010000065.1 GCA_030612835.1 Candidatus Methanophagales archaeon
AAACACCAAAGCAAGTATGGCAGCCAAACCTTGAGAGATTGCACTTAATATGTACCTTGCATTATCTTGCTCTGTGTCAGGATAGCAATAATATAAGATTAAAAAGACTGCTATGGCAATAATCACGCAATAAATCCACCAATTATATTTTTCCCATTTATATCTCATTTCACGCTTCTTCAACAACCCTTATCTCCTCCTCCGTCAGCCCATACAAATCATAAACCTGTTTGTCAATCTGCGTATCAACCATCTTTATCTGCCGTTCATAAAGCTCTTTATCTTGCTCCATTCTCGCCTCTTGGTGTTTCTTCTGCAGTTCGAGCATGTTATCGACCAACGCCACAAGTTTATCGTGTTGAGCTACCTCTTCAGGATTGGAGAAGTCTATCGTGCGGATAGGTAGTTTTTTAAGGTCACCAACTGAGATTCTTGGGAAACTTTGTGTTAGCATTTTGTTGGACATGTAAGGGTAAAGAAAAGAGAGAAAACGAGAATTAATAAGCCCACACAGATATTTCATTGAGAAAGTAGTCTTCTCACTTGGGTTGATATTTAAAATCGTTTTGTAGTTGCAATACGTCTTTTCCACATAGCAAGCAAGGATACGGTAAGGCGGTTGACCCGGTATTTCTCTAACAAGGATGCGAGGACCTTGAAGCCAGTCCATGGTACGGTAATCATGCAACCAAGGACCATATTTTATCCATTCTCCTCTCTGTCTATCAATAATGAATCTTCCAACATCACGACCAGCAAGTTCAGGTAGGTATTCTTCTCCTATTTTGTAAGAGGCATGAAAGATCCGTTTTTTGATCTGTTCTGGTGTGTGTTTTAAGCGGTTGTATGCTTGGCAACCGAGGGATGCACGAGCCACCTCCGAAAGTGGAGACCATCTCTCTCGGATACCTGTAACAAATTTGCCAAGTTCCCCGATTAGTCTTGTTTCAAATTGAGCTGCGTCATTTTGCTGCCATTCTGATTGTAAAACATATATCGCTTTTGTTCCCAATATGTCGTCTGAGTCAGTAGCACTTGGCACATTCTTAACCGATGTGAGGTGGTTTGACTCGGCTTTTTCTTTTTTGAGGAAGATGAGTGCTGTATATACATCAGCTTTTCGAAAAACCAAATGGCTAAAGACTACAACTTCGTTAATTTTACATTCTTTGAGTATGTACTGACGGAGTTTCTCTGTGAACTTCAAAGTTAGCCAGGGGTTGGGTACAATGAATCCAAGAAGACCTCTATATCCCAAAAGATCTACGCCACGCTGCAGAAAAAGATGGAATAGGTCAGTTTTGTATTGTGCGACTTTATAATGGTTCAAGTAGCTCAATTCTGGAGCAGAGTGGAGATCTTTACCAAGCAGCACATACGGTGGATTCCCCACAACACAATCAAACCCCCCACGCTGCATAATCCTCCCAAACCCCTTACTCTCGTCCTCCCAATCGAACACATTAACCCGCCTCATCTCCTCCTCATTGAAAAGAGACCCCTGCTGCCCCAACTCATAATATTCCGGCCCGATCAACGAATTCCCGCACTTAATATTATCACCCAGATTCGGCAGCACACCCTCCAGCCCCAGCTTCATTTGCTGGTCTATGCTATCGCGACTCTCGTGCTCCAGCACCTTCAACAGCAGACTCATCTTCGTCACTTCAACCGCCTGTGAGTCTATATCAACACCAAAGATATTATCCAAAAGAATCCGCTTCTTCTCTGCCGTTGTTAGGTACCATTCATTCTCCTTAACTTGAAACACCGCCTCTTTATGCTTTTTAGGCTTGTTGCTCACGTACCAGTCCAGATGATACCGCAACAGATACGTATACGCACCAATAAGGAAACTACCGGAACCACATGCCGGATCCAGAATTTTTATCTGTGCAATTTCCTCCGGCGTCTTTCCCGCAATCAACTTACCAACCGTATTCTTCACAATATATTCAACGATATACTGAGGCGTGTAATACACCCCACCCGCTTTTTTTACTTCCGGCTTCGTCTCCACCTTCGCCTGATGCCCAGCGGTCAGCCGGATGACCTTCCCCAGAAACTGCTCGTACACATTACCTAAGATCTCAACCCCGAGCACCGAGAATTCATACGGCGACTTCGGATAATACAGATCCTGAATGATCGTCTTCAAGACCTTGTCGTCTATCGTCAACGTGCCCGTTATCCCATCGCTATCGAAATCGAATATCCCGCTATTGTATTTCGATTCCGCCAACCTAAAATGGTTCAGCAAATGCATGTACACGTCACCGGATTCCGCTTTCGTCTGCAACTGCCCATAATGCTCAATGCCGCGATCTTCACAAATCCGCAGGAAGATTATGCGATCTATTATCTTCTGTACCGAATAGTTCAACTCGTATATACTCACATTAGGATTCCGTAGCGCGATATTCTTAGCCAGCAGCTCACGCCAGCTCTCTATCTCCTTTAAAAACTCACTATCTACTGTCGCAGTGCCCTTCTTGCCCTTTGTTGATTGCGCGTACCGATCGAAACTGCCCTTGAGTACCGCTTCCTTTGAGAATACGTCATAGATCTCGTCAAATTTGTCAATATAGACGTCAAACGTATAGTATGCAAACCGACCTAAGCCGGGCTTGTCCGTAGGATTGGGCTTCATCTGGCAGTTGAATACTGATAACTCCTCGAAATCCGTTACGATGGACAATGGCAGTTTCGCGCTCCAAGCATACCGTCTCAGTTGATATGAGGGGTGAATGTCCTCTTTTATGTTCACTGCGGGTTTCTTCGCTTCGACAAAGAACTTCCGCTGTCCACCAATCCTGAAACTGTAATCCGGTGCTCTTATTGAATGCCCTACTTTTATTGCATCCTCATGAACTACATCCTTGTATTGCTCGGCATAGCCTTGTTTATTGGTCACGTCCCAGCCCAAGGCTTCAAAGAACGGGTCAATGAATTCTCGCCTTACTTGTGTTTCGTTATACGTTGACTTTTTGTAAACATCAAGATTATACCTAAATCGCTCAACGAGTTCTTTAATCTTTTGCTTTCCTTGTTCTTTTGTGTAAGTCATTTACCCTATACAATATAGTTCACTTTTTACCCTTTATAAGTATCATGTAGTTTAAGAGCATCCACGCTTTTAAAAAACTTTGCATTATTCCAGTTCTACGAAATTCATCAAAGCCATGCCTGGAAGCCAAAGCCCAGACGTGTCAAGAGCAATCATAGACCTTGAGTGTCCCAACTGCAGTAGAACGTTTGTGCATGAGGTGAAATCATGAGCGAACCTCCAATAGTCCCAGTCGAGCCAAATCCTTTCTGGCTGGAGAATGCACAGAAGCTTGTCGCTGAGTCGGTTTCCACTATCGAGGATGTTGCGAAGCAGCTAATCGTTGTGAACAGTCTGCTTGAAGGCATCTATTTCCATGCTATCACATTCTCTGAAGTAAAGCCTGAAACAGCTCTAAAATACCCATCTCAAGGTGCATAGGGGGAGAAATGTGCGAATATGCACTTGGGTTTTGCTCAGATAAATAATAAATAATTTACTCAAAACTATAACAATCTTACATGGTGGAAAAAATTGTAGAAGTGGAAGAAATAATCAGGTTCTTGAATGAAGATTTTGTCGGTGAAATAGAAGCTACGCTAATATACGTGAGAAACGCCTTTATAATGGACCAGTGCGAGCCGAGCAGAGTAACAGAGGACATTGCCATTGACGAGATGAGGCACATGAATTGGCTTGCTGATCTCATAGTGAAAAGAGGCGGAAAGCCAACAATGGTGCATAAGGAGCTTGATTTTGGAGGTGAGGATCTGAGAAGTCAATTAGAGAAGCAGATAGCGCTTGAAACCGGAGGCATCGAGAAGTACAAGCAGCAGATTGAGGCGATTGATGATGCAGAAGTGGTCGGCGTCCTGAAACATATATTGGATGAAGAGAAACGGCACAGAAAAGAGTTCCGGATGAGGCTTGAAAGAGTAGATTAAATATGGTAAAATGACTGTAATAAATCTGAGTGGGAGCGCAAGGCTTGGAGATTATACGCTTGACATATTTATTGCACCAAAACTATCTAAATTAACTGAATGCAATGCTCCTGATCTTTCCGACTTAACTGACCAATGGTTAAATAACTTCATTTTAAACAATATTTTTAATTCTAATTTGCCAGATGAAGAAAAAGCATATCTATTAAATTTTTTAAGACGAGTAGAAGCAGCATTTTACGAATATAATAAAGCTCGAATTGCTTTAACTGAATATATAACTACAGACCGCAATATAATATCACCGATTTTTCATGCTCTTAATCATTTTGAGACACTTTTTGCGCAATTACATCAGGCTTATGAATTATATGAAAAAAGATATTATTATTTGTTTAGCTGGAACAATGTCCCAGGAAAGGATAGTGAGAGATTCAAAACGTTCCTCATGGAGGATTTCAATATTGGCTGGGCGAAAAATGCAGAAATAATCAAACCAGGTAACGGTGAAACCATCCGCATTTCTAAGGATGAATACTCAGCCGAAATAATTATAGATAATCGGAAAAAAGAAGCAACCCTAAAAATCAGCGATGGTAGAACCTCTGTCTTTGATCTTAAAAAAGAGAATCACAAGCAAAACATATACAAAAAGAAAAGATTTGAAGCATGTTTTCAATCAAAATTAGATAGAGTCAGGAAAATTTATAATGCCTCTAAGCACATGGATCAAAGAATTACAGATGGGAAACTCCCTGAGAAAGGAACATGTGCTATCTGGATAACTAATAATGGTATCGAATGCAATAATGCTGCGATTGCATTTGTTGAATTAAAGGACATTCTTATCGAGCTTTCTGAGCTTGCAAACAAAATATCTGATCTCACGCCATAACCCTCCGCTACACTTCAAAAGTCATATAATCTGGGGTTTACCACCTCTCGCTCGACCGCTTCGATGACATACTCCTATGGGAGTGGAGAATGTCATAAGTTATACTTTATGTACTATCAAAAATCTCGCACTCCGCTATTGCATCACTTCAACCTCACGAACATGTTTAAATATTTCCATCACAATTCATCTTTTGGGGAATAATTCACGATTGATTTTTACAATGAAAGAGGAAGCGGAGATAAAACGGATATGTAACGAGGTCATAGAGCGGATAAGACCCGATGATGCAGAGCGGGCGAGAGTAAAAGCCGTAACAAATCGTATAATCGATATGATAAACCAGAAAGCATTGGAAATGGGTATAGACGCCCATGCAGTATCAGTAGGCTCAACTGCCCGAAATACATGGGTACGTGGCGAGACGGACATAGATATTTTCATCATGTTTCCAGAGGACGTGCCCGAAGAGGATTTAAAGGATAATGGGCTTGCACTAGCAAAAAGCATTTCCGATAGGTATGAAGAGCGATATGCCTCGCATCCTTATATACACGCTTACTTCTACGATTCCGAAGGAAGAACCGAGTACGAGGTGGACTTAGTGCCCTGTTTCGCGTTAAAAGACGCATCTGCGCTCAAATCCGCAGTTGATAGGACCCCCTTTCATAACGGATATATTATAGAGCGAATACAGGGGCTGGAGGATGACGTGCTACTGCTAAAACAATTTATGATGTGTTTGGATATTTACGGCTCCGAGCTAAGGCGAAAGGGCTTCTCAGGCTATCTCTGTGAATTGCTCATCCTGAACTATTCTTCGTTTGTGGAGCTATTATTAAACGCATCACGGTGGAGATATGGCGAAAGAATCGATCTGGAAGGTAAAAGCAAATACAAAGGCGAAGACCCGCTTATAGTTATAGATCCCGTAGACCGTAACAGGAATGTAGCTGCTGCCGTATCGGACTATTCCTTCTGCCGGTTTATAGATGCCGCACGTGAATTCCTGACACAGCCACGGATGTCATTCTTCCTACCGCGTGTAGCAAATCCGATGCGTGCAGAAGAATTCGCGAAACGCGTTTCGAAACGGGGCACTGAGTTCGTGATGGTCCTGTTTGAGGCGTCTGAAGTGGTAGAGGACATATTATTCCCGCAGTTACGTAAAGCTGAGCTATCTATCACAAATATGATAGAACGTGATGGGTTCAAGGTATATGGGAGCGATGTAGCGGTAGAAGGCGACAAAGCGTTTTTGCTATTTGAATTGCTCATCTGGTCTCTACCGCGGCTGAAGAAGCATATGGGTCCTCCTGTTACTTCCAAATATCATTCTGAACAGTTCAAAAATATATACGCGTCTATTCACCCGATATTTATTGACGACGGTAGGTATGCAGTAGAAGTAGAGCGGAGATATACCGATGTAGTCAGCCTATTAAAGAACGAGCTGATGTCTTGCAGTTTGGGCAAGGACGTATCGGAATCAGTAGCCAGAGGTTATGAGGTGTTAAGGAACGAAGAGATAAGATTCGTTGCGGGCATTGGCTATTTCTTCAGGAGTTATTTCCGTGGGATTTGAATAAAGGGTAACAAACTAAAATCAATTATCGACACAGATTAACACAACACTTTTTCTTTTTTACAAAAAGAAAACCTGTGCTAAAAGAAAAACACAAATGTTCTTTTGGTAAAGCTTTTCTTTTTAAGAAAAGGTTTGTGTAAATCCGTGTAAATCTGCGTCCTAAATTAAATTATGTAGGTAGATGTTATACTTTATATACAATAAAATGAGAACATATCTAGATTGTATCCCATGTTTCTTTAATCAAGCACTCCGCGCAGGGCGGATAGCAACGGAAGATGAAACGAAACTAAAAAAGCTCCTGGATGAAATAGGGCTGATGCTAAGAGATATTCCTCTTGAAAGCAGCCCACCGGAAACGGGAATGTTGATATACGAGAAAGTACGAGAAATTACGGGCGTATTTGATCCATACAAGGCACTAAAAAGGGCGAGCACAGAGAAAGCATTGGCATTATATCCAGCGTTGAAGAATAAAGTAGAAAAGTCGAATGACAAGCTCCTTACCGCGATAAGAATCGCAATTGCTGGTAACGTGATAGACTTTGGCGTGAATAGAACATTCAATATCGAAGAGGAGATAGATATTGTACTAAAAAAGGATTTTGCAATATTCGATTACGATAAATTTAAGGCACATTTAGATAAAACCGATGAGATTCTGTATATTGGTGACAATGCCGGTGAATCGGTATTCGATAGGATTTTAATAGAGGAGATGAAAAAGCCAGTAATATATGTGGTTAGAGCGATACCAGCCATAAATGACGTGACGTATGAAGATGCCATAGACGCGGGAATTGATACAGTTGCAAGTATATTATCATCCGGGACAAGTGCACCGGGAACTGTTCTTGAAACATGCAATGCCGAATTCAAAAGTATATATAAGAACTCGAAATTTGTAATAAGTAAGGGTCAGGGCAATTATGAGGGACTTTCAGATGAAAAAGAGCCTATAATATTTTTCCTGCTAAAGGCAAAGTGCTGGGTTATCGCTAATGATATTGATGTCAATGAAGGAGATATTATACTGAAAGGGATAAATACGTAAAAAAAAAATACTTTGGGTAAGATAAATGAACAATCAAATTCCACCTCAACTGCCATTTAGAACGGAAGCGTTAGAAAATGCAGATATAATAGCATCAGCGCGAACAATAATACACGAAGGCCCTATCTGCGACAACTGCCTTGGCCGCCAATTTGCAAAGATCGCATCAGGCCTAACAAACGAAAAGCGAGGTGAGATACTACGAAGCGTTCTGGAAGCGGAACTAAAAGAAGGTAAATGCTGGTTATGTAATGGCCTATTTGAGAATTTCGATGCGTGGGCATTAAAGGCATTGGAAACGTTGAAGGGATACGAATTCGATTCCTTTCTGGTGGGTACAAAGGTAAACGGGATGCTGCTGGAGAACGAAGAGCTGTTATGGGAGATTGCGGGGGCAGCATATGCAGAACCATTAAAGGCGGAATTGAATAGAGAAGTAGGCAAGAGAATAGAGCATGAAACAGGTAAAATAGCCGATTTTGATAGACCTGACCTCGTAGTAATTCTAAATCTCGTGACGGAAGCGGTGGAGTTGCAGATCAATTCGGTCTTCATTTACGGTAGATACCGGAAGTTCAAAAGGGGGATACCACAGACCAAATGGTTATGCCGCGAGTGTCGTGGTAAGGGCTGTGATCGGTGCGATTTCACGGGTAAGATGTATGCGGAATCAGTAGAGGAGCTGATAGGTGGCTCTATATTAGAAGAGTTCGGTGGTGTGGTTACCGTGTTGCACGGTAGTGGCAGAGAGGACATAGATGCTCGAATGCTCGGTTCCGGTCGCCCGTTTGTGATGGAGATAAAGGAGCCAAAACTGAGGGAACTTGATTTGAAGTGGTTAGAGAATAAGGTGAATGATGAGAACAAGGATAAAGTAGAAGTGCTTGAGTTACAGTATGTAAAAAGAGAAGCGGTTGCGAAGATAAAAAATGCTAAGGTTGATAAGACTTATAGGGCCGTAGTGTCGCTAAAAACGGACGTGCTAGAAGAAGATTTGAGGTCTGCCCTAGACAACTTAATAGGTGCCGTGATAGAACAGAGGACACCACTGAGAGTGGTACACAGAAGGGCCGATTTGGTGCGAAAGAGGAAAGTGTATGATGCAAGGTTGATCTCCTTTGAAGTGCCGATTGTGGAATTCAAATGCGATGGCGGTTTGTATATTAAGGAGCTCATATCGGGCGATAATGGAAGAACGATCCCGAGCTTAAGTGAGTTGCTCGGGACAGAAGCGGAAGTGAAGGAATTGGATGTGGTGGATGTGGCAATTTAAAAATACTGCTTATTTTTCGACTGCTTTCTACCCCTATCTTCCTCTATCTGGCTCTCAACAGATACCAAAGCATCCTTCAACACATCTATGAAGTCCCATCTCCGCTTTCCTTCTTTTACTACTATGTCGCCCTCACCTCGCTTTGCCATCATTGTTCGGGTGCCGCCGGGCTCACTATAGCCAACGTACAATTTATCCTGTGTTTTCACATGTGCGCCTATCTTATAATATGGGACTCCACCCCGGTCCCGCTCCTTTTTTATCACTATCTTTATCCAGTGCACCTTGTCAGCGAACTTGGCGATTTTCCTTACCTCTGTCTCTATGATCCTCTCTCCAAGTTCCTGATATTCATCATCGAGAGTCCCCTGTATCTCAACCTTCACCATTGCCTCCGCTCTGAGCTCTCTCAGATACCCCATTATGTCGGGTATCGTCACGATCCCTCTCGGCACACCATCCTTTACTATAGGTACACCACGTATATCGCGCGTTTGCATCAAGTTCGCAACATCAGCAAGATTTGCATCCATATCAGCAGAAATTACGGGTGAACTCATGATGAAAGAGACAGATTGCCCCATTCTGGGTACATTCTCGCCTTTAACCTCCCCCACGGTCATCTTCCTTTTTGGCTTGTAAATCCGCTTTAAAATATCGCCACTTGTGACTATGCCAACTAGATCCTCATTTTCATCAACAACAAGAACTCGCCCTATGTTGTTCTTCCTCATGATACCTCTCGCTTTACCTATGCTTTCGCCCGGTTCTACATAGGCGGGGCTTCGAGTCATTACTTTTGTAACCTTAGTATCTTTCAGGATCTGGGATTTCGACCCTTCTTTCATAATGTCATAGTCGGTGGTAATCCCAACGAGTTCTCCATTGTCATCAACTATTGGCGCTGCTCTTTGACCGCTATCCGTCAGTTCACATATCGCATCTATACAGGGCGTATCTTTATGTATGCAGTGGGGCTTAAACATAAATTCGTCCACGTATGATTCGGGATTGGATGCAATGAGCAGGTCCAATATATTCACCATGTATATCTCAGCACTGTCAAGCACAACCAGGTTGTGAAACTTGTTCTTTTCCATAATGGCAATAGTCTTCGCTATCGAAGTATCCGGCATTATAGTAACGACTTCTCTCGTGCTCGCTTCTATTATAGGTTCGTCAAACATGTCTCTTTTTCACCTCATTTTCAAACTGCGTACTTCTGTACATCTCATGATAATCCAATAAACACACTACAATATAAGATAAACATCAAGATTTATAAAGGCGGTGGATAATGTTGTATTATAGATGCAGGAGGTGAATTTCAATTCGGAATGGACAGTAAAGAGAAGGAAATAATCGGGATATTGGAAGAGAATGCACGACTAAGCGATAAGGAGATAGCGAGGATGGCGGAGATGGCAGAGGAAGAGGTAAAGGGAATCATCTCGAAATTGGAAAGTAAAGGGATAATAATAAAATACAAAGCGGTGATAAATCATGAAAAAGCTGGCATAGATACCGTGCAAGCGTTAATAGATATAAAAATCAGTCCGGAAAGAAGCACTGGCTATGATTCCGTTGCAGTGCGGATCTCAAAATACCCGGAAGTGCAGTCGGTGCGATTGGTTTCCGGCGAGTATGACCTATCGGTGTTAGTATTAGGAAAGACGATGCACGAAGTTGCATATTTCGTTGCGGAAAAGATAGCACCTCTAGAACAAGTCCGTAATACAGTAACGAATTTTTTACTAAAATCTTATAAAGAATATGGAGAGATATACGAAGCGGAAGCGAAGGGTAAAAGATTAGCTGTATCTTTATGACCGTAATAGCAGATAGGGTGAGCCAAATAGAAGGCTCCGGGATAAGGAAGTTCTTTGACATCGCACAGCGTATGGAAGGCGTGATTTCCTTAGGTGTCGGAGAGCCGGACTTCGTAACGCCCTGGAGTATAAGAGAAGCATGTATATTCTCGTTGGAGAAAGGTTATACGTCCTATACATCTAATTGGGGTCTTTTAGATTTACGAGAGGCAATTTCTGATAAGATATATGAAGAAAGTGGTGTGTTTTATGACCCCGAAGGTGGAATACTTATAACGACAGGAGTAAGCGAAGCTTTTGATCTCGCACTTCGTGCTATCATCAACCCGGGTGATGAGGTTATTCTCCATGAGCCATGTTATGTGAGTTACAAGCCATGCACAGTGTTTGCTGGTGGGACTCCGGTATGCGTAGCTACGGGAGTTGAAGATAAATTCGAGCTGAGAGCGGAAGAAGTAGCGGAAAAAATATCGGATAAGACAAAGGCGATTATATTGAGCTATCCTAATAATCCTACTGGAGCAGCGCTGAGCAAGAAAGACTTGGAAGAGATAGCAGATGTCGCGACTGAGCACGATTTGATTGTTATCTCTGATGAGATCTATGATAAGCTGACATACGAAGGAGAACATACCTGCTTTTCATCGCTTAATGGTATGGAAGAGCGGACAATACTGCTGAATGGTTTCTCCAAGGCGTATGCAATGACTGGGTGGCGAATAGGCTATGCTGCCGGTAATAAAGAGATAATAGAAGCGATGATGAAGATACATCAGTATATAATGCTCTGTGCACCGATTACGGGACAGATGGCGGCAATAGAAGCGCTGCGGTGCGATGATGAGACGGATAGGATGGTAAGTGAATACAACAGGCGGCGGAGATTGATGGTGGCCGGGCTGAGGGAGCTAGGTTTGAGCTGCTTTGAGCCAAAAGGTGCCTTTTATACCTTCCCGTCCATTGAAGATACCGGACTCACCTCGGAAGAGTTTGCAGAACGGCTACTCAGGGAGGAGAAGGTGGTGGTAATACCGGGAAGCGTCTGTGGCGATTGCGGTGAGGGATACATAAGATGCTCTTATGCGGTATCGCAGTATGAACTAAAAGATGCTCTGGAGAGGATGGGGCGATTCTTGGATACGTTGTAATTTTTCATAAATGAATAAAAGGGGGTTGAAATAAATGATAGAGATGTGTATCTATGGTAGGGGCGGGCAAGGGGCAGTAACATTAGCGGAATTAGTCGCACATGCGGCCATTTTAGAAGGCAAACATGCGCAATCAATGCCTTCTTTTGGGCCGGAGCGAAGAGGGGCACCAGTTCTTGCGTTCTTGCGCGTGAGTGAAACGGAACGGATAAAGATTAGGGCGGAGGTTACAGAACCAGATGTGTTGGTCGTGCTCGATCCGGGTTTGCTTCAAGTTGGCGATGTCGTTTCGAGGCTGAAAAAGGACGGGACTGCGGTGATCAATACAATAAAATCGCATGACGAAATGAAATCAGAACTCAGCGTGCATAAGTTGGCGACCGTGGATGCAATGAGCATCGCAAGATCGGTCCTGGGCTTGCCTATCGTTAACACCACAATGTTAGGCGCGATGATAAAGGCAACGGGAATAGTTAAGTTGGAGTCTTTAGAGGCCCCGCTGGAAGAGCGTTTTGGTAAAGTGGGTATTAAGAATATCGAAGCGATGAAGGAGGCGTATGCGGGGACGGTGGTGAGCTAAGCAAATCTTAAAAGTTAAATAAAGTATAAATATGTGCATTTGTTATTATTGAAAAGAGGTAAGCAAGATGGGAGGAGAAGGGTTAGGCTGGAAAGATTTAGAAATCGGCTTTGTAGTTACAGAGCCGGGAAATGCATCGTCTTATAAAACCGGTGATTGGCGATCTGAGAGGCCGATTCGCGAGAACGAAAGGTGCATAAAATGTGGGCTATGCTATATCTACTGTCCGGAAGCGTGCATCCATGAAGATGAAGAAGGCTATTTCGAAGCCGATCTGTATTATTGCAAGGGCTGTGGAATCTGTGCGCACGAGTGCCCAAGAGGCGTAATAGGCATGGTTGAAGAGAAGGAAGAATAAGAAAGAAAAATCACAAATCCAAATA
>JAUWND010000199.1 GCA_030612835.1 Candidatus Methanophagales archaeon
GCTTAACGTCGGTGGTACACTGAACGTTGCAACTATAAAAACCGCCTTCGCTGCCGAAAACAAAGTCATGGGAAAAGGTGCTGGACCTATCGAAGCGGCAAGTGCTATCCTCTCTGATATAATAGGTATTTACACCTGAGTTGGCTCTGTCTAAAAAAACCAGTCTTTTATCAACGCGGAGATCGCAGAGGGCGCAGAGTGTAAGACAAGAGTGTTCCTAATCCACGCTTGGGTTCTCCGCGCGCTCAGCGGTAAAACTTGAAGATATAGTGATTTCTAGGCGTAGAGGAAGATATGGGGGTGGTTTGCTTATGCTGAAAAAATCCAAGCCGATCTTGACGGCATGGCCTTCTTGTCTGCACTTTCATCCAGGATAAGCACACCACCCTGTCCTAACCCTGGTGTAGCCGCAATTTCCGCTTGCACCTGCGGTATTGTATTACCGCCCACGCCGACCATGGTGAGTTAGACATAAAATGCTGCATGTTCTGCTCTGTCACCCCGGTGTTGCATCCAATATTAGCAAAATTACTCCATGCAAGGTCGAGATTCTCGGCCAACACTATAATCTTCTGGCATCTTTATCTTCACAAGCACTATCTACGTTTAGGTGTATAACCGCTTTTCAAAACCACAAAACCTATTGCTTTTTATAGTAGAAACTCATTCTGAGGATTGATTTGCTAAATTATCATGTTCGAATACTGGAATCCACGCATTGAACGTATGCCCATTAAGGACCTGCATAAGCTGCAGGAGGAACGGCTTCGGACGATTGCCCGCTATGTCTATGACCATTCATCCTTCTACCGGCAGCGATTCCGTGAGGCAGGTGTGGAGCCCGAAGACATCAAAGAGCTTAGTGATGTAACTAAACTCCCATTCACAACGAAGATAGACCTTCGTAATACATATCCCACTGGCATGTGCTGGCTCCCCAAAGACTGGGTGGGGCGGTATCATGTATCCAGCGGCACGACCGGGAAGCCAACTGTGGTTGGATACACTCAAGGAGACATAGATATGTGGACAGATTCGTTGGCGCGTGCGCTCACGTCCATAGGTCTGGGCCGTGGCGATGTAATCCAGGTTAGCTACGGTTATGGCCTTTTCACCGGCGGGCTCGGTCTCCATTACGGTGCAGAGCCCTGGTCTGATGAGACGAGAAGGCGGATTGAGGAGTCCACCGGCATCAAGGCATATGACATATATGGCACCAGCGAGATGAGCGGTCCCTTATGCTCAGAAAGCCATCTCCAGAACGGTATCCACATCTGGGCGGATCTCTTCCTTATCGAGGCGATTGATCCTAAAACCGGCGAGCAGGTAGCAGAAGGTGAACGTGGCGAACTCGTTGTCACCACGCTAGATAAATGGGCATTTCCGCTTATTCGGTACCGGATAGGGGACCTCACCATAGTGAATAACGAGCCTTGTGAGTGTGGACGTACACATCCGCGAATCATGCGGATTCTTGGTCGGACAGATGATATGATCATTGTGCGCGGTATAAATGTATTCCCAAGCCAGGTCGAGTCTGTACTCATGAAGATCCCTGAGATTGGTGACAATTACATGATTATTGTGGATCGGAAGGGGCCACTGGATGTTATGACCGTCAAGGTCGAGGTGACGGAATCTGCATTCAGCGATAAAATCGCAGACTTGATGTCATTAAGCAAGGCGGTATCCCAACAGCTTAAGGGCGTGCTTAATATTATGGCTGATGTTGAGTTGGTGGAGCCGGGAACGATCCCGCGTTCGGAAGGTAAAGCACAGAGAGTAATAGACAATAGAGAGGTGTGAATGAACATGGAGGCAATAAAGCAGATCTCCATCTTTATGGAGAACAAGTACGGCAAGATGGCTCGCGGGGCAAAGGCGTTAGGAGATGCGGGGGTGAACATACGCGCATTGACAATTGCAGAAGCAGGCGACTTCGGCATTGTCCGGATGGTAGTTGATGATACTGAGAAGGGCTATAAAGTGCTCAGTGATGAGGGCTTCACTGTCTCGGAGACGGAAGTTCTTGCTGTGGAGATAGAGGATAGTCCCGGCGGGCTTTACGAGATCGCTAACACTCTGGGTATGAACGAGATAAACGTGGATTATGCATACGCCTTTGTAACTGCAAAAGCTGAGCGGGCAATGTTGATACTCCGGGTGGATGACGTAAAAAGAGCTACGCGCGTGCTGAGCGAGGCAGGGGTGAGGGTAGCTACTGGAGAGGAGATACAGCAGATCTAATTCAAGCTACTGAATATACCCAATATCCAGAAAAGGGTTATCCCGTAGAACCATAGCGTATCAGGGCAGGTAGCGAGGTTGATAATGACGAGCATTATATTCACTACGACGTAAGCTATTAAATGTTCGTAAATCCCCTTAGCTCATCTTTCCTTTCTTTCGCCCTCTTATACCGTCCTTCTTAAAGTTGAAGCGGATATAGTCATTCTGTCTGTTAAGGAGAAGGTCTGTAAGAGTTGCGGCGAACGATATTATGATATAGAAACGATGAAGATACTTGAAGAGGGGGGTGGCGATTGTAAAAGTTTAAATATGAAAGCGGTGTTAAATTTAAGTGGAGATAACAATGCAAGAAGTGCTTACTTTTGAAGAGATCTTGAGAAAGCATCCAGGAGAACTCGCATCAGTGGGTGAAGAGAAAATGGGCAAGATATTATACGCACTCGTTCACGAGATATTCAAATTAAGAACGGAACTCGAAGAGATTAAAAGGAGTGAATCATGAGAGATTGTGGAAACGATAGTAGTGTTAAAGGATATTTCATATTCCGAAGCAAAAAATAAGATAGAGGATTATTTGAAAACTCATAAAACCGCATATATGTATGAGGTGTCTAATGATTTAGGACTAGACCTTAAGATGGTTCACGAAATCGTTGAGCAGTTAATAAAAGAGGGTAAAGTAGAATAGGGGGTTTCTATGCCGGTATGTAGAAATAAAGGTGATGCAATACATTTAGGGGGTGGAGGTTAAACTTCTAGTATTTGTTTAGCTCCTTTTTATAACCACAAGATTACACAGATTTCCACGAGAAAAAGAATAATATTAACATAGTTTCGGTAAACTATTAGCTACTTTATACCCTAATAATCCCAAGTTCTTGTGTAAATCTTGTGAAATCTCGTGGTTTTTTTATTTGGCTATACAAATACAACTTCTATACTCACCTTCCCAAACTCAAATGCGCGCCTATTAACCTCCAGGAACTTCGCGGGCACCGATTCACTGAGCGCCT
>JAUWND010000197.1 GCA_030612835.1 Candidatus Methanophagales archaeon
TTGTGTATGTGTAGCATCTGTCAAAAATGATGCCATCATCGATGATTCTGCATATTTGCAATTTTTGAGTTACCCTCTAATTTGAAGAGGATACGTAAATATAATGGTAATTTGATAGGTGAGGTTCCAAAATGGCGATGAAAATTGATATTAAGAATGGGTATCCAATGCAGGAGGTAAGCAGTATTATAAAGTCAGCACTGATGAGGGATGCTCGCATAGCTTCATATAAGAAAAAAAAGTATATGGGCGTATGCAAGCGATTTGAAGAAAAATATAACATGAATTCTGATGTGTTCATGGATAAGTGGGGATCAGGTAAGTTAGATGACCGTGACGACTATTTTGATTGGTTTGCAGCAAAGAAAGGTTTAGATATCTGGGATAGAAGAGTTCGGATACTGGCTGGGGTCAAATTATTAAATGAATGTTAGGGAATACAGTGCCATTTTACAGGTGATTTCATTCCCACATCACAAACATGACATAAATGGCGTTCATCCAGCAGAACCCGCAGACTTAAAATCCGTTTTAGATATAATAATGGAAGGATTAGAGGAATAGAATCGTTATCGCATCTTTTTATTTTTTATATACTCTTGCATTATTAAAAAATGTAGCGAACTAATGTTTTAACGGTGATTATCTATGCCTGTCGTATATCAAGCAAAATTTCACTACACACAGAAGAAGGAAAAAGAAGTTTTTGCGCTCACTTGCACATTGCCGGATGGCACTCAAGATACGAGCCCGCTCAATATAGACGAGATACACCAACTGGAAGACCAGACTAGAGATTTCAAATGGAATAAATCACCTGATTTATCAAGACAAATAGGAGAGCGTCTTTTTACACTTCTTAACGGCGATAGGCAGACACTGCTAAGAGCCCTTAAAGAAGCAGATGGATATGGTGAAACACTTCAACTGATAGTGAAAGCAGAAGGTCCTGCATCCAACTTACCTTTTGAATTGATCTACCACAACGATTTCCTCGTTCCTTCACGAATACATTTCATACGCCGCGTTTCGGACCGTGGCAGTAAAAAAACACCGGAACCGGAAGATCGCCCTCTAAAGATATTGTTCATGGCGTGCTCGCCTCTTGATACCTATCCGGTGCTTGCGTTTGAGAAAGAAGAGGACACCTTCTTTGAAGTCACCAAAGATCTACCGGTAGATATAGACGTAGAAGATACCGGCTCTTTGGAAGGACTTGGCGAGTGGCTTGACACGAATGAATACGATGTCGTCCACATCACCGGTCATGCGGATATTGATAAAGAAGGCAACCCTATTTTCTGGATGGAGGATGACGAGGGTTTGGCGGTGCAGGTGAAACCGGCACAGTTGTGGAAAAAGCTCAGTTTGAACCTGCCAGGACTGGTATTCCTTTCCGGCTGTCGGACCGGAGAAGCACCGGAACATGCTGCTGCTCTCTCGTTTGCACACCATCTTGTTTCCGGGCATGTTTCTACTGTCCTCGGCTGGGGACTGCCTGTGTCAGATGTAGGTGCAAGCTTAGCAGCCGAAACGCTATATCACGATTTGAGCCGTGGCAAAAACATACTCGATGCTGTGCTTAGGACTCGCTATGAACTCTATAACCATTATCCAACGGATTGGTCTCTGTTACGTCTTTTCTCTGATGGCTCTCCTCTTCATGTCCCTTTAGTTGCAAAAGGGCAGAAAAAACAACCAAAATTGAGAGAACTTCAGTACACATATTTAGAGAACAGTCAGGTGAAAGTGCTTAGGAAGGGTTTTATCGGCAGAAGGAGGCAAATCCAACAGGGACTCCGGTGCCTGCGAAGCGATAGTGAAAAGATCGGTTTATTGCTTCACGGAACCGGAGGATTGGGCAAGAGTTGCCTTGTCGGCAAATTCTGTGATCGCTTCAACGACCATACCTTGATCATCGTTCACGGCGGCCTAAACGCAGTTACATTTCATGAAGCTTTGAAAGACGCTTTTTTTCGTGCTGATGACTACGATGGGTCGAAGAGATTAGAGGCGCAAGAGGAGATGCCGGATAAAATCAGAAGATTATGCTCTTCTGCTTTTCAGAAAAGGAATTATCTCATTTTACTTGATGACTTTGAGAAGAACATGCCAGAGTGGGAAGAAGGCGTTTTAGACATCGCTCCAGAAGCAGTACCAATTCTGGAAGCGTTGCTCAAATATTTACCTTATAGCGGTAAGATGACCCAGCTCATCATTACCAGCCGTTATACCTTTTCGCTTACTTTTGATGGCAAAGATTTAATTAGAGAAAGGCTGGAACACATAGGCTTAACCAGTTTCCAGGATGCAGATGAGCGTAAAAAAGTTGCCGAACTCAACAATATCGCCACTTATCCCGATCCCAAGATCAGACAGCAACTGATCGAAACCGGACGTGGCAATCCCAGATTGATGGAAGATTTGAATACATTGGTAGGAGAAGTAAAGGACGTCACCTCGCTCTTATCTAAGGCAAAGGGCAAACAGGACGAATTCGTGCAAGAACTCGTTTTGAGGCAGTTGTTGGAATCGCAGCCGGAAGCGTTTCAAACATTTTTAGGCCGTTCCGCGGTCTATCGTCTGCCTGTGCTCAAAGACGGAATTGGTTTTGTTTCTGAAGGTCTTACAGATTGGGAATCGGCGGCAGAAAAAGCGGTTCAATTGAGTTTGATGGAGGAGGACAGCACACGCAATGTTCGCTATTGGGTGTCGCCATTGCTACGCGAGGATATATTTGCAGAACTTCAGGCAGAAGAGCAAAAGCAGTGTCACGAAGCTGCAGCTTCTTATTATCGGGATTTTCTCCAGGCTTCTGCTGACTTATATGATCCTGTGTCAGGATCAGAGTTGATTGAGCACGCTCTCAAATCCGAACAGGAAGATATTGCGATAGAAGAAGCAGGCGCTAGATTTCTACCTTATTTGCGGCACACACTCGCTTATCGGGAAGCATTAACACATGGTGACAAAATCCTTTCGCATGTTTCCGAACCGAAGAGCGATGATAACTATCGTAAGTTCATGTACGAGCTTGGATGGATATACTATGATATAGGCGATGCTCTACAGGCAATCGAGTATTACGAGCAGGCGCTATCCATAGACAAGGAAGTGTACGGCGACAGACATCCGAACGTGGCAGCGGGGCTCAACAATATCGGCTCGGCATGGGATGCACTGGGCGAGCCGAAGAAGGCGCTAGAGTATTACAAGCAGGCGCTAGGCATAGATAAGGAAGTGTATGGCGAGAGACATCCGAACGTGGCAAAAATGCTAGATACCAACCGCCAACCTCTGAACTCCCGTCACGAGCCGA
>JAUWND010000181.1 GCA_030612835.1 Candidatus Methanophagales archaeon
GTGACAGAAGCGAAATAAATAATTAAATAGGGAGTAAGACGAAATGTTCAGTCAAAGAAGGGGTTTCGGTCTCGGGATATCAACGAACAAAATAGCGAAAATGATGCTAGAAGTCCTCTTGCAGCTACCCAAAGGAACTACTAACTTAAAAGATCACGTGGTTGCGAATTTAGGGATGGTAGGTCAAATGAGCACAACGCGGGACATTAACGCGGCGTGGAATCAAGCAAAGAGGATGGCGGCGAATGAATACCCGGAGCGGTTCATATTAGATGGCAGGAAAGCTTTACATTGGAATGACGGCAGCGTAAGCATTCTGGACAGAAGTATCACAACGGCGAACTATAAGAAGTTGACCGAAATAGCAGACAGTGAGGGCTGCAGCGTAAACGAACTAATATCGCGGTTAATTCGGAATTACAAGAAAGACCGGAAATGAACTTTGTAACCACCAGATTACACAGATTTAGGGGACTCACAAAGGGTAATTTACCCGAACCGTATCATGTTCCAAGGATTTTTAAGACACAGATTAACGCAGATTAACACAGATTTAAAGTAGTGTAATAATTGGTTTTTTGTTGTATATTCTTTAATTTAAAATATAATCTTTCTGCCACAGAGTACACCGAGTTATTTTCCCTCTGTGTCCTCTGTGGTTTCTGTGGCTAATTAATTATTTTTGATTTTTTCTTTAAAAAAAATTAATTCTATGAACCCGTAAAAACTTAATATTCTTTTCAGAACTTTAGAGTAGCATCTGTGTAAATCTGTGAAATCTATGTCTTTGTATGATAATTATCAAAATTTTTTGGGTAAACTAGTTACTGGGCGTTCCCCAGGTCAAATTCGCTATTGACGGCAACGAGCCATTATACCAGTCATATAAAAACACACGTGTATAATACTCGCCCACCGCGTCATTTTCAATAATCACGCCAACTTCCCTATTCTTCCTTGCACTGTGCTCGTTCCAGTTGATGCTTGAGATTAGAACTTTATTACGGTCAACAATCACGCCCTTGTTATGAGTCTTGTTAAGCCCGGTACGTTCAATATCACTAAATTTCGCTTCTAACGTAAAACTTACGTTTTCTGCCGCTATGCCCCGTACATAATCGATTGTCGCCTGGTTCTTCTCAAAGTTGTATGTTGGGTTGAGCATTATTCTTACATCGCAGCCACGTCTTGCCGCATTGATAGCAGCATCCAGCAGCGGGTTCTTCGGATCTGCGTAGGACCACCCATCCTTATAGATATAAAGTTGCTCGATATATACAGACTCTTTTGCGCCCTTTATCATGCCAATGATAGATTTTGTCTGCATTAGCGATGTATCAGGCGCTAAAACCGGCGAGACGTTGAATAGACCGGAAATATTTGTGCTCTTGAATGGATGTGAATACGTCCAGGTCGGAATTGAGCGATTCGGTGCAAAATCCGGCGGCGGGCAGCCATAGTCAGGATCATCGCAGGAGAATGAGAAGCTGTCCTTGCTCTCGGGCTTCCAGTCCTCAAAGAACACATCGCGGAAATAGCTTGTTACGTTTGGATTGTATATGATGATGCCCCAGCCTCTATTACCAAAGGTGGTATTGACTGGCACACCAGTATTCTTCCAGTTCTCTGACATCACCATAGTTGATCGGTTATCGATGATCGCATATTTGGCGTGATCATATGCGTATCTATCGTGTATGCCTTCGTCATCGATCATGAACCGGACTTCGCCGCCTGCGTTTACTATTTGCTCTGCTATATAACGTTCAGTGTCGTCAATCCTATTCACCGGGTCGCCCTCCAACAGGACCTTCACGTTAACGCTTCTGTTTATTATGGCGTCGATGAGATGATCCATCAAATAGAGATTATGGAACAGGTAAAGATTCACATAGATTGATTCTTCTGCGTTCTCTATTGCATTGGTGATTTCTCTAAAGCTGCTGTCCGGCGACGTGAATACGGTTACAGTTCCGTTGAAGCTAAAAGTTTTATAAGGGAAGTGCGATTGCCCAACGACATAGATTCGATAGTCGTCCCAATCAGCAGCGGAGTCGGTGTCTTCATACCTCCCTGTCGTTTCGTTTCTGTCTCGTTCTATTATTACGCCGGGTTTCACTCCGTTTACCGGGTGACCTGTCCATCCGGGACCGATATAATCGGCATCTCCGTAAACCACAACATTTATTATCGCATCTCGGTCATTCTTTAGAATTACTTTGTCTCCGTCATCATTTAGCTTTAAACCCCATCCACTTCTATCCATATTTGGTGTCTGATCCGAATCATCACCATACTCAAAATCAGCTTTCTGAAGCATCTCGTCATAAAATAGGGATGCATTATAAGCAAGATATAGGCTATCACCAGCGCTTATATTTGCCCATTCTGGGAATGTGATCATGCTTCCTTTAATAAGGTCTGTAATCTGCCATCCACCGAGGTTGATTGAATTTTCAGTGGGATTATGTATCCTTATGAATTCACCGGCTGTATCGCCGGGTATATATGTGTCAGGATATACCTCAACGATTATTATACGCTCTGGAGTTGATTTACGTGGCATCAGAGGATAACAATCAGTATCAGAATTTATGCGGTAAGGTGTGTCGCCGATTCCATCGTTGTCAGTATCATCTCCGCGGTAATCGTCCCAGAAGTTGCCTAAATAGCTCTTGTGGGCGGTTCCTTCATATGTATAATTTAGTTTTTCTGTTGACTGCCAGGAGTTATTTGAATAGTAAGAATAAGCGTTTTGGCGGTTTTTTGTAAAGTTGTTGAGGTAAATATTATTGGCGCTAGAATAGTTAAGCCAGATTCCATACATATTGTTTGAGTTTATGGCGTTGCGAGTTATAGTAGTGGTGCTGGAATTGCGGAGGAGCATACCACCCTTGTCATTCAAGTTTACTGTATTATTTGTTATTGTGTTGTCCGTGGAATTATAGAGCGCGATTCCAATTCCGTTGTTCGATGCGATAATGTTAGATATAGTACATTGATGAGAGCCAGAAGAGAGGTATATCCCTGCTCTAGCCCCTCCCGCGCCTGTAACAGTGAAACCACTTATATTCACATAATCTGCAGTTACCTCAAATACATGATCAGTAGAGCTTGCAGCAGTAACAATCGTGTCTTTCGGATTGCCGGAAATGGACCTGATTGTCAATCGCTTATGCACATCCACATTTTCAGCATATGTTCCGGCATCTACGGTTATTGTATGCCCCGCTTTTGTATCAGGATCATTTATTGCTGCTTGAATCATTACGAAGTTCTCGCCTGTATCAATATTGCAGACGTTTTCCCAGGATAGTTCCCAAGGGTTCGGAGGCATGTGCTCCGACCAATCTTCTACGGTATCCGTATCCGTAGGTGATATTCTTTGTATTGACGCATTGGTATCGGCTACAATATCCCAGCCTTCAATGTGATTTTCCCATGCTACCATGTCTAATGTTACATTGTCAGCCATTAGGCTCAGGATGTCGCCATCATTATTTAGCCTAAGGGACATACCGCTTACATCCGGATCAAAATCATATAAATTCCTGAAACCGGTCTCATTCCTTGCTATGGTTATCGTGCTTCTTGCATTAATAACTGTACTAAATGGCAGGTTCCAACTATTGCTATTATCACGTAAAATCAATCCTGAAATATCTATGTCCGAATTGGTAGGATTATAAAGTTCTACCCATTCCTCTTTTGAGTCGAGACCAGGGGTATCATAAAATACCTCGGTTATATATAATCCCGGCTCATTATCCGCCATTTCCGGGTTCTGATTACCAACAGCGATACCACTTGCAAATACCGTCACAAAACTTACAATTATGCCCAAAATAATAAAAAATGCCAATATTTTACTATAGCTCACCGCATCGATTAAGCAACAAATTTAAATATTTGAAGAGTGTTCCAATGCTTATGGAATACAAAATGCCGAACGGGCTTAAACTGACCAGAAAACAGATGGAACAACGCAGATTAATGGCGGCCGAAGATTTATCTAATGGCATGAAACATGCAGATGTTGCCAGAAAATATGGTGTAAATCGCTCCAATGTTTCTCGTTGGGCTAAAACATT
>JAUWND010000024.1 GCA_030612835.1 Candidatus Methanophagales archaeon
AAAGACATAAACAGTATTTGTCGGAAGAAGATTGTGTATAGAGAAATAAGAAAGATGTGCTCGCTCTGCCATAGGCGGCCCGTCCGCCGCTGCTGTCCCTAAAAGCACTACCACCACTATCAGACCTGCTAGCAGTGCAAATCCTGCCAACCACCGTTCAATAACTCTCTCCCTCTTCATTTTTTATTAACCACCTCCTTCGCCTATGCACCTTGACTACACCTACTATAATACGCTTTTATATTTATATTATGCCTTCACTTATAGCTATAAGTTGCATCTTGCTTTTAGAATAACAACTCATTTCCGACACGGATTCACACTGATTTATCTTTTTTGTCGTTCTTAAATATGACGTTTTACCGTCACAGAGCAGAGCAGAGCAAAGCAAAGCAAAGCGCCCGAAATTAATTAGAAGTTTGTGATTTTCATCTGTGTTAATCTGCGTTAATCTGTGTCAATAAAAATTTAATTTGTATTTGTTTAGCTCCTTTTTATTGTACTTGTGCATCATGCACTATCAGCTAAAAACACTGGTTACATCTCTTCCGGCGCTTTTATTCCCAGCACGTCTAACACGTTACTTAAGACAACTCTTGCGCAGTCAACGAGCGCCAACCTCGCCTTTCTATGCTCTTCATCGGCATTTAACACCGGGCAATATCGATAAAACAGATTGAAATACTCTGCGAGCTCACGTGCGTATTTAGCAATCCGATGCGGCTTCAAATCAGATGCCACGCCCGCTATGAGATAGTCGAATTTGGATAGCATCTTTATCAATTCTAGCTCACTATCTTCACGCAGCAGAGCCAAGTCGTATACATCGTCGGTAAGAACGCCTTTTGCCGCAGCAGCCCGTAAAATGCTGCATGCACGTGCATGCGAATACTGAACAAAAGGCGCACCTTTCTTCTCTATGTCCAGAGCATCATCAAAATCAAACACTATATGCTTATCCGGTGATACTTTCACCATATCATACCTCAATGCACCTATACCAACCATCCGCGCGATTTCCGGCTTCTTTACCGCGTCCAAATCGTCCCGCCGCTTTTCCACCTCTTCATATGCTCGCTCCTCGATCTTCTCTATTAACTCGTCCGCTGAGATGTATCTGCCTGCACGTGTGGATAATGAGCCGGAAGGCAAGGAAACGAACGCGAAAATGACATATTCAGGCGATTTTACTGACAATAGTGCCAGCGCTTTTGTCAATTGCTGCGAGACCAACTCGTGGTCTTTTCCAAATACGTCGATCATCCGGTCGCATCGATTACTCTTCCAGCGGTGATATGCGAGGTCGCGAGTGGTGTAAAGCGAAGTCCCATCAGATCGTTTTATTACCAGTTCCTTCTCAATGCCCTCTAATTGTAGTAACAGTGCAGTCCCATCTAATTTAACATCGCCTTTCTGCATTAACTCGTTCACCACCGCGTCCACTGCCCCGCTACGTACAAATTCACCCTCCAGGACGAACAGATCATGTTTGATATTCAGTCTCTTCAGCGTTTCTTTTACCCCGGTGAGACATGTATTCACTACGGTTTCATAGCGCCTGACCGTAGCGTCATCTCCCGCCTCGTACTTACGCATTAGCTCCTCCACGGCATTTACATATTCGCTGTGCTCTTCTAACTCACGGTTCGCAGCGATATAGACGTCGGCAACAGCATGGTCGGCTTTTTTATCTGCTGCGAATGCCATTCTTCCCGCGCCCCATACTGCTACTGCTATTTGCCTGCCCAGGTCATTCACGTAATATTGTGTTTCCACATCAAACCCGGCACGTTTTAGCACGCGCGCCAGAATGTCACCAATAATAGCGTTTCTTAGATGCCCTATATGCAATGGCCCATCGGCATTTGCAGATGTATGCTCAATAATAATCTTGCCTCTATTCTTCTCAACGGGCTCTAATCCCTCTCTTATCTGCTGCAATGTCTTATGCAAGAAGAACTCGCTCACATAGAAGTTGATATAGGGTCCGGTAGCAACCGCATGGGAGATTAATGTGTTCTCTGCCGGCAGATGATTTACTATATCCTCCGCTATCTCTTTCGGTGCTCTTTTGTAACTGCGAGCTAAAGAGAAAGCAACGGTGGATGCGATGTCCGCATGTTCGCTTTCCACTATCTCCAAGTCCTTGTACTCATAACTTGCTAATGCTTGCTTCAGCACTTTTTCCACTTCTGCTTTGAATTCGAGGAACATGTGTTTTTATAATACTCTTATTGTGTATAAAGTAAGGGAGTGAAATAAATAAATAAATTGCTGCACTGCATTATGCCATGCAGCAATATCTAACTTGAGCCTCTGGAACCGCCAACAAAATCGTTCTATTTGCCTTTATTCCTGCAATTTCTCCGCTTTTGCTCTAAAAATTTGTTTATAGTCTTAACAACCTAATCAAAGCTTATCCTACGGAAAGCTGTAGGGGATCTCATGAGGTCCGTTCTACTTTTTCCAGAAAAGAGGGATTGCTTACCGATATATACTCAGGTTGGAAACACTCCCCTTTTTCCGTTTTGATATTTGACTTGATAAGACACCCGTCCAACCCAGTGAGTCGGCCTTCCCATAATCCAAGACTCCGCGATGTCTCCGATAAGTCATAAAACAGTTCTCTGATATGGTAACCTCTTCTTGCACATAATGGCGAGCGCCTTAGCTATTTTGCGAAGCGGAACCCGAGACTAACAAAAAATGGCGGGAAAAGCGGCACACGTAATGAATCGATTCACTAATAGGTGCCGAATATGTGTGCGTACAGCAGTTCAGATTTAACATCTGTCTAGTTTGGACATTGGTTGGTTATACTTACTGGTTTTTATACTCGCCTCCCTTGTATGTGTTTGGGTCTTACTGATCTGACCGTGAAGGTCGGGTGCAAGTTAAGGCATACTAAAAAAATAGAATAGGGGGTGAAAACGAAAAAAAATGAAAACAAAAAATAATTTGGCGATCGGAACGACTGCACTGATGGTGCTTATGGCTTTTATGGTACTCAGCGGAAATGTAAGTGCACAGACAACCTGGTACGTGGACGACGATGGTACTCCCGGAGTTGACTGTGACTACAATACAATACTGGGGGCAATAGATGCGGCAAGCGACGGTGATACTATCAATGTTGCTGCAGGAACGTATACTAATGATATTTGGAACAGCACTTTAGGCAGTCCTGCTGGCTACAGAATAACCAAGAGTATTACCTTACTTGGTGCTCAAGCGGGTAATGATCCTGCAGGAAGCACAGACAGGGGAGATGAATCCATTCTTGTGAGAACGAATGGTTTGCCGTACTCAATAACGGCTCCAAATGTAGTTATTGATGGATTCATGAACGGAGACTCAACAGCAAATTCAGGTGGGCGGTTTATAATAGCTGATGATGCTGACGATGTTATAATCAGGAATTGTATCATACAGAACACACCCAGCGCATCTTCTGGTCACGGAGTTTATATCTATCCCGGAGCAGAAAACGCATTGATTGAGTACAATACTTTCGATAATACTGCATGGGAAGCCATAGCAAGTACCGGTGCTTCAGATGCTGTAATTTCACATAATTATATCTCCCAATCTGGACAACATGCCATACAGTGGAGGGGTCATGCAGGAAGCGATAATGTAATTAGCCACAACCACATATCAAGTATTACAGGCAAAAATGCTATACAATACTGGGGAGGTCCAGGAGCAACTATCAGTCATAATGTGATTCTCGGCGGCAATACCATGTATGATGGGATATGGTTAGACAAGGCTGCTGATGATAGCACTGTAAGCCACAACCAAATTTCTGATACAATATATGCAGGAATAAACATAAGGGGAACTTGTACCGGCGCAACAGTTACATATAATGATGTCTCTGGTTGTGGAACGGGTATAGAAACACATGTTGGTGATATAACTGGAGTTTCAGTTAATTACAATAATATTGCAGGTAACAGTTGGGGCGTTAGTAATTATGACACTGAACTCCTTGACGCAGAGAACAACTGGTGGGGACATGCAAGCGGTCCGAGTGGTCCTGATGGCAGAACCAGCAAAAAAGGCAAAGTGATCGGTAAAGGAGATGCAGTCAGTGCAAATGTAGACTGGGACTCATGGCTTCCACAGCCGGTTGATCATACACCGCATCATCCAGTACCGCCAGGGCATGAAACATAGCTATCTAAACTAAGAAAACCGGTGGAAAAATGGATGCCAATCCAAAAACAACCAATTTCTTTTTTTTCTTTTTTCTGTTTCGATTATTTTCCAGTACTTTTTTAGTATTGCTACATGACTTGAATCATAGATATAAAGTCCAATCGCGACCAACAGTCCACTAAAAACAAATATTTAAATATTTAATTCGATTAAGTAATTACTGGGGTAAACAAAATGAAAAAATAATTATACGTTTTGTATTTTTGAACTTTTTGATACACATTTCTTAAACAATTCAGCCATTGTGGCTGATGACGGCAGAAACACAGTAGCAGGGGGTTCATTATCTCCTGGAGTTATTGCAGTAAACTCTCTCTGGATCAATCCCGCAAGAAAACTGATATTAGAATTCGGACACAACGGATTAAACGACCTATACAATCCACCAAGCATAGCACTGACAATATATGGATACAGTGGCTATGGAGAAACGGATAAGCGAACCTTGGGAACTGGTGATATATCGGGTATACCGGCATTGTACGGAGAAGTATAAATTTCGCTTGAGAAAAGGCAAATAGAAAAGGTAAAAAAGAAAAAGTTGAGATGAGCAATTCTGTTCACCGCTTTATTTTTTGGTTTGATTTGATCTTCAATTTTTGAAACTCCGCATCAAAACGAACATTATAGCTTCTGTTATGAGCGACTCAAACTCGTGAATCTTCTTTAATTAGCTGCCTTAGGAGATAAGATAGCCCTTCAGGTATTTTTCAAAATCAATGGGTCTCTATCGCTATCCGCTCCGAGATTATTGCTATAAGCATAAGAGCGAACTTTAAACCCTTATCAAAGAACAAATCAAAAAAATAAATAAGGGAGGGAAAACCTCCTTCCTATTTGTTATTCGTATTTATGGCACTGTTATGCTATCGCCTGTCTCTATGTTTGCCGCTGAATCATATGTCCAATCAGTCTTTGTAACGTCATCCACCGTGAAAGTGAATGTCGTTCCACTTGGTGGATTCTTCACAGAATCAGACTTTAACGATATCTCTCCACTGGCATCTGTTACTCCGGAATCGCTATCGCTTGTCGCACCGCTCCAATAACCGGATACCGTTGCACCTTCAACAGGATTGTTAGACTCATCGAAAATGGTTACCGTTGCTACAGCCCATACAAATGTGTTTCGACCTCGCGTTGTATTATCTGCTGACATCACAATGCTGCCGATGTGCATGGTATTGGCAGGTACTTCTTCAGTTACTATGACTATCGCTGTATCGTTGCCCGTTAATGTGCCATTGTCGGTGACTGTGAGTTTTACGGTATACTCCCCTGCCGTTCCATAACTGTGGGTCGTTGTCACACCAGTTCCGTTGGACCCATCACCAAATTCCCAAACATAATCAGTTATGGTCCCGTCGAGGTCATAGGATTTTGAACCATCGAAGGTTACAATCTTGTCCACAACAACATTTTGGTCTGAGCCTGCGTCCGCTACCGGTGGATCATTGACTTCTGTTATAGTAGCAGTTGTAGTGGACGGTTCAGAGTCCTCTTTGCCATCGTTTACAACCAAAGTGACGGCATAAAGTCCACCAGCGGTATATGTGTACGTTGGTTTTACACTGGTACCAGTTGAGCCATCTCCGAAGTCCCAGGCATATGTCAGCGGGTCACCATCCGAGTCGTAGGAACCGGATCCATCAAAAGTAATGGAGACATCTTCCGTGCCTGTGTATGAGCCACCTGCATTCGCCACCGGTGGGGTGTTAGGCGCTGGCGGAACGGCTTCGTCTGCATCTACCAGACCATATCCATACAGGTCATCTCTTCCTGCTGCACCAAGATCATCAGCGGTGTCTTTCAGGCGCTGTCTTACATCACCCCCGCCGGCAACGATCGCTAATGCAGCCGTACCTGCAACATGCGGGCATGCCATCGATGTGCCGCTCATGGTTGCATATCCGCCGCCAAGATACGTTGAATAGATGCTAACTCCAGGAGCTGCTAATTCAACATCAGGTCCTGTGCTTGACCAGCTTGCTCTATCATCCTTATTGTCGGTTGCTGCAACTGCAATTACATTAGTGTATCTAGCGGGATAAATCACGGTATCCACTCCGCTACCTTCATTCCCTGCCGCTCCGACCAGCAATATTCCTGCATCATAAGCGGCGTTAATCCAGGGCTCTATCCCAGGGTCTCCAGCACTATACGCCGATCCAAAACTCATTGATATAACTTGGATTTCATTATTATCAATACACCACTCTAATCCCTCTATAACATCACTGTATCTACCATTTCCACGATCATCGAATACTTTTACTGCGTACAAATATGCTTCCGGAGCAACTCCAATAACTCCTATGTCGTTTCCCTTCACCGCAGCAACAATGCCCGCACAGTGTGTGCCGTGTCCCTGTTTATCCATTGGATCATCGTCGTTTCTACCTTGCCATACAAGGCGTCCGCCAAAATCATACCCACCTTTGTAGTTGGCAGCTAAATCCGGATGGTCATAGTCTATTCCTGTATCCATAATGGCAACTTTTACTCCCGTGCCCCAAATGTTGTATTCATGGACAATATCGGCATCGATGCGGTCAACACCCCACTCAAGGGTTTCAGCCATTGTAAATATTTCGAGATCGGGCACTATGAATGCTATTTTCGGATTCTTTTTTAGGGCATCTATTGCTTTTTGTGGTAACGATACTGCTACTGCTGGTTTTATTTGGTACACACATTTGATTTCTCCGCCATGCTGTTTTATTAACTCTTTGTCTGTTTTGTCTTTAAACATTATTATCACTGGGACTTTTTCTGATTGGTTTTCTTTTGTTGTCGCTACGCCACCTGCAAGCACAACCGTTACAGAGATCACCATTATCATTGCCATCAATATCGCAACTATTTTTTTCATTTTTCTTTCTTTTCACCTCCTAAATTTTTTCATCTCGTGATGAGATGAACACTATCATACATACGTTTGTATTTAAATAGTTTTAGTATATAGTTTTAGTATATAAATAAAGAATAATACATATCTATTTGGTAAGTCCAAAACGTCCACGTCATGTCTCTAAAATCACCCTTATCTCTTCCACTATCTCTTTCACCGCGGGCACATCATCAAACCAAATCCGGTGCGTCATTTCGTTACAACTGGCCTTATAAAGCATCGAGATCGCATCTCTGAGTGCGGGCGCCAACGCTGGCGGTTCAATCGCTACTAAATCTTTCCATCCGACTTTATCATCCTTTTTCGACGCTTCGACCGCGTCATACCAGTTGGTATTCCGGTAAAATATCCGTGCTATCTCTTTACTCACTGGCAGCCCGTCATACGTAAAACGACATTCATCCAAAGTGCCTAAAGTATCTACCAGTATCAGGTTCCGAGCTTCATCAAAGCCAAATTCTAGCTTGCCATCCTCATTTGTAAGTCCTGCCCTTCTTGCCTCTCTTGTGATGAGTTCATTTATGCGTAGTGTTATACTCACTATTTCTTCGAGTTCGGCTTCGCTAAGACCTGCAAGTTCCTTCGCATCGTTCCAGTTGATGTACCTATCGCTCGCCTCCAGCTTTGTCGAGACATCCAGCACTGGTCGTTCTAAAACCTGTCCCGGATATGGCATTTTGTCCAAGCCAATATCTTCTAAGCTCAAACTTCCTGCTTTTAATCGCCTGAACACACTTGAACCTTCCGGCAGTGAGTTGCGATATATTATCTCAAGTGGGATGAGTATATTCGCCCTTTCCTCTTTGTACATGGAATAGTCATATGTATCACTTATGATGCGTGGCTTTAAGACCCGTAATAGGTTTAGTTCCATGCGCGATTGCGGTGAATTTATATCCGCTAATCTCTTTATTTCGGCTTCTTCTACCAATCCCCGGTAATGAGTCGGTATACCCATTTCTTCCATTTTCTCGAAGAAATATGCGGTTGTTATGCATATAGCGGCGCCTTTATCCTCTATAAGGTCCGGCATCTCACCCCAATCAAATACCGAGTATCTGTCCGAGAACACAAATTGTGCCGTTCCGGGTTTGTTTTTACTCGGCTGCGCAATAACTAATAGGTCTTTTACACTGCCCATATTACGTACCACACCATTTGTGAATAATATCTGCGGCCAGGTATTTAAATGATTTTGTTTTTTTATTGTATATAAAGTATAACTTCTACCCATAAATAAATTTAATTTATTACGCAGATTTACACTGATTTACACAAACCTTTTCTTAAAAAGAAAAGCTTTACCAAAAGAACATTTGTTTTTTTCTTTTAGCACAGGCTAAATTTTCTTTTTGTAAAAAAGAAAATTATAGTGTTGTGTTGATCTGTGTCAATAATTTATTTTCTTGTTATCCACACAAAAAATTGAAAAGCTTTTATATAGGTAGATAACCATGCCATGTAGTATAGGTGTATAAAATGGACATGAAAATAAGCATAAGAGGAAAAGCGAAAGGGATGGGGTGGGTCCCGGATTATCCCGATTTTCGCGATTACACCCTTGAGAACAAAGCGATTGAGCCTATGGCTAAGGAGATGCGAGTGGCAGCGTCTGCGAAAGGAGGCGAGAAACTGCCGAAGGTTGTTGACCTGAGACAATGGTGCTCCCCTATCGAAGATCAAGAGTCTATCGGCTCGTGCACGGCAAATGCAGGTGTGGGATTGGTAGAGTATTACGAGCGGAAAGCTTTTGGGAAGCACATAGATGCATCTCGGCTATTCCTGTACAAAGTAACAAGAAATCTTCTGCATGCTAAAGGGGATACCGGCGCTTACCTTCGAACGACAATGGGTGCTCTTGTTCTGTTCGGGGTGCCACCAGAAGAATACTGGCCGTATACCGCGCAGGACCCATACTATGATCAGGAGCCACCGGCATTCTGTTATTCTTTCGCACAGTCGTACCAAGCAATAAAATATCTACGTCTTGATCCGCCAGGGACACGGGCAGAAAAGCTAGTTGACCAGATAAAGACACTTTTAGCCGCAGGGTTGCCATTGATATTCGGATTCACCGTATACAGTGACGCTATTGGGCAGTCACGGTCTAAGAACGGTGAGATACCGTTTCCGTGTGAAGAAGATACCGTTTCAGGTGGTCACGCGGTGATGGCGGTTGGATATGATGACAAGATAGAGATAGCGAATAGCGCAGGTGAAAAGACAACTACGGTTGGTGCTTTGCAGATCAGGAATTCGTGGAGTGAAGAATGGGGTGATCAGGGCTATGGCTGGCTACCCTATGAGTATGTGCTAAAGGGATTGGCAATAGATTGGTGGACCGTGCTGAGTAAGGAGTGGGTGGACACACACGAATTCGGGTTCTAAAAGAAGTTTTTGTTTGCAAAGCAAGCAAAAACTTTTATTTTTTTTTTATTGCATTTTGTGATTTCTCCACCCTTTATTGTGCAGATACATTTTACGCAATATAGGAATTTCATCGTGTTTCCAATCATGGGAATTTGAAATTAACTCTACCGTTCTACCTCTGTGCTCCTGAATAAATAAGAACCAATGCCCACCATGCCAATCGAAAATGCAGTAATCAGAACAAAATCGAGCAGTATAGGTAGTCCGGAAGCTTCTGCACCGAGTAAAACGCCCCTTAAACCATCCACACCATAGGTTAACTGATTTGCATAACAAACGGGAACATGCCAGGACGGCAGATCCTGTACGGGAAATATCGCACCGGATAGTAAAAAGGTAGGGAACATGACAAAGTTTACAATCAATGTAAACCCTTGCATGTCTCGCATCCGTGACGCGAAGATCAAACCCAAGCCAATAAAGGTAAACGAAATTAAGCACATGAATACTATTGCGAGCATAACCTGTATCAGACCGCGGATTTTAAAGCCCAGCAACGTCATGCCGATTATCCAGGGCGTGAGAAAAGCGACATAATCTACTCCCGCTGGCAGTCCTGGCATAGAGGCGTGCTCTAAACCTAAACCCAGAAATATGAGGAAGAAAATGGGCATCCCTAAAGAGCCAACAACTCTGCTCTTTGCACGCCACATGCCTTTCATCTCTCGCAGCCACAGCACGTAGATGGCTTGAAAACTCATATGCAAAGCATCTCTCTGGGTACTTTGAGCACAAGGAACAGACAGAAGATTTATATTTAACGAAAGCCTATGTATAGATAAATTGATATGACAAAAACAATAATAGCGGTTTATGAGGGGGGGCTATTCAAGCCTTTACAGAAGATAGACCTCCCCGAGCACAAACATGTGCATTTAGTGGTTATACCAGAAGAGGATGTGAGACTATTAGAATCACAGAAAGAGGAATTATCGCGGATAATTGGTATTGGGAAGAGTGGCATCAGTGATGGTTCACGCAGACATGACCAATATATCTATGAGGGATGATAGACTTGCCATACATATTCGTTGATACTAGTGCCTGGTATGCACTTCTGGATAAAAGTGATGCGAATCATCATGCTGCTGTGAACTTTAAAGACTCATTAGACCATCCAATGGTGACCAGCAACTACATCGCAGATGAGGTCATAACTCTTGCTAGAAACCGTCTGGGTCATAAGGTCGCTGTTGAGATCGGACAAAAAATATGGAATGAATCAATTGCCAATCTTATCCCTGTGACGCCAAATGATGAGAAAAAGGCATGGGCAATATTTGTAAAATATTCTGATAAGTCCTTTAGCTTTACTGACTGTACAAGCTTTGTTTTAATGGAACGAGTAGGAATAACAGAAGTATTTGCATTTGATGATCATTTCACGCAATATGGGACTTTCATCGTGTTACCACTCCAGAAAATTTGAAATAGAGTCTACCGTTCCACCTCGGTGCTCTCGAATAAATAAGAACCAATGCCCACCATGCCAATCGAAAACACAGTAATCAGAACAAAATCGAGCAGTATAGGTAGTCCAGAAGCTTCTGCACCGAGTAGAACACCCCTTAAACCATCCACACCATACGTTAGCGGATTCGCATAACAAACGGGAACAAGCCAGGACGGAAGATCCTGTACGGGAAATAACGCACCCGAGAGCAAAAAGGTAGGGAACATGACAAAGTTTACAATCAATGTAAACCCTTGCATGTCTCGCATCCGTGACGCGAAGATCAAGCCCAAGCCAATAAAAGTAAACGAAATCAAACACATGAATACTATTGCGAGCATAACAGGTATCACACCGCTGATTTTAAAGCCCAGCAACGTGCTGAGCGCTAAGATTAAGAGCCCTTGCATTATCGAAACGGTAGATCCTCCTGCGGTCCTGCCTAAGACAATAGAAAGTCGCGATACCGGTGCCACCATCACCTCCTTCAGAAACCCGAACTCCTTGTCCCAGAGCACGGAAATGCCCGCGAACATCGAGCTGAAGAGCAAGGTCATGCCGATTATCCCGGGCGTGAGAAAAGCGACATAATCTACTCCCGCTGGCAGTCCTGGCATAGAAGCGTGCTCTAATCCTAAGCCCAGAAATATGAGGAAGAAAATGGGCATCCCTAAAGAACCAACAACTCTGCTCTTTGCACGCCACATGCCTTTCATCTCTCGCAGCCACAGCACGTAGATTGCTTGAACACTTAATGTCTGTTTCATTCCCTTATCCTCCGTCCAGTGAAATGTAAGAAGACATCCTCCAAGCTCGGCTTCCTCATATTCACCGATTTTATCTCTAGTCCCGATTCCCTCGCATGTTCCATTAATATTGGTATCCGTAAGTCTGCTCGCTCCATCTTCAACGTTACAAACCCGTTATGCGTCTGGACGTCAGTAACAAAGTCAAGGGTTTCAAAAATAGCCGCCGCATTCGAGGTGTTCAATTCCAATGTGACTAAATCCGACCCGATCAAATCCACCAACTTTTTCGGGCTGTCGAGTACAATTATCTTGCCCTGATCTATAATCCCAACACGATCACAGAGATACTCCGCTTCATCCATGTAATGCGTGGTTAATACAACCGTTACTCCTTCTCTTTCGTTCAATTCCTTTATGTAATCCCACGTCCGTCTTCGCGTTTGCGTATCCAAGCCCAAAGTGGGTTCGTCTAAGAACAGTACTTTGGGATGGTGTATGAAGCCTCGTGCAAGTTCTAAGCGGCGATTCATACCGCCTGAGTACTTGTCCACTACGATGTCCGCTTTCTCTTCCAGTTCAACTAGCTTTAGCGATTCTGCAACACGCCGCTCCCGCTCGCCACGTTTTATCCCGTACATACGTGCATGGAAATCCAAATTCTCGCGGCCTGTCAATCTCCGGTCCAAAGCGGGTTCTTGAAATACGATCCCTATGCTCGCCCTTACCTTTTCCTTTTCCTTGGTAACATCGAAGCCCGCTACTTTCGCCATTCCCGATGTGGGCTTCAACAATGTGGTCAGTATCTTTATCAATGTCGTCTTACCAGCACCATTAGGACCAAGTAAAGCAAATATCTCGCGCTCTTCTACTGTAAACGTGATCTGATCCACAGCCGCAAAGCTAATACCGTTGCTATTGTACCGCTTTGTCAAATCCGTTACTTCTATTACTTTCATCCATCTAATACTCTCTTAATTATTTATATGTATACAACCTATCTTTTATGCTCTTTTAGCAGTTCTGTTTTTTCAATAATAAAAGCTTTTTGGTCATTGCTAATATCTTCAAGCCATGATTCGATCTCAGCAAAGGACCATCTGGTTTCAAACTCTCTTTTATGAATTTCGTTAAATTCTTTCTCACAATCAGAAATATCCATGTGAAGCATCTTTTTTGCTATACATTCGAGATAAATGCACACTGCTCTGTTTTTTATTTCCAAAGATAATGATAATGCCTCTGTAATGGTTTCCAAAGCGCTTTTGTAATTTCTGGTTGTAATATATAATTCCGAAAGGTTTTCATAAACACCCGCATATTTAGGATTTAACTCTATTGCTTTATTATAGTCGCTTATCGCCTTCTCATATTCCTTTAAGTCGTCATAAACATTCCCTCTGTTGTTATACGCAGCAGCATATTCGGGATTTAGCTCTATTGCTTTGTTATAGTCGCTTATCGCCTCCTCATATTCCTTTAAGTTGTAATAAGCAATCCCTCTGTTGTTATAAGCCATTGCATATTCCGGATTTAACTCTATTGCTTTGTTATAGTCTCTTATCGCCTTTTCATATTCCTTTATGTTCTTATAAGCAATCCCTCTGTTGTTATAAGCATCAGCATATTCCGGATTTAACTCTATTGCCCTAGTATAATATTCTATCGCGGTTTCTCTATTTCCCTTTTGACCTTCATCATATGCGCGGTTAAACCATTTTTCCGCTTCCGCACGCCTTCTGGTATCATCCAATAATAAATCTGACAAAGACTTAACATCCTTGCCACCTTTATAGTCATCAAAGCTCTCTGCGAGGATTTTTAATTGTCCTTCTTTCTCCTTTAACGTTTTAGTTAGTTCTACAATCGTATCTTTTTTTGCTTTCTCTGTACGTTCTAACTTCTCTTTTAATCCTGCGATAGTTCCTTCAAGTTCTGCGATTTTGTTTCTTGCCTCCGCATCAGGATTATTTTGTATGGACGCTATCTCATTAATGGATTTTTTGAGTTTCCTTTCTCTTCCCTCTGATTCAACAAGCTCGTTTTTGAATTTTTCCGCCCTTTCTTCTTCTGCTCTCAATTGTGATTTCAAATCAGTAATAACTTCTTCGGTAGGCTTATTGGCATAGCCGTCTTCTATCTCTTCTGTTTCAAGTGCCTGTATTGCATTTTTTAACTCTTCTCGCAATCCTGGCAGCTCTTTCTCTGAATAGACTATATGGTTCATCTCAGCAATATCAAAAGGAGCCTCCTCTATATTCTGTGTAATTATAATTGCCTTTGTATTATACATGGCATGAGCAAATCCAAGTTCATAAAATACATTTGGGTTTCTGCGGGTAGTGTCAACAATAATATATTTTGCTTTTCTGATATTCTTACAAATCCGGTTGCACCAGATTGAAAGGTTTGTGTATTTATCATCAGCCCGCTCGCACTGGAAATCTTTTCCTTCTATCCCTGCCACTGCCTGCTTTATCGCATCATAAACAGAATTAGACCCTTCAAAAGGCATCATTACGAAGACATATTTATTATCCTGAATTACGGTGTGGGGGCATTCGCCACCAATTTTTGAACAAAACACTTTTACGCTCCTTTTTTACAGTATTTTGTATAAATGATTTAATTTATACACATAAAAGAGTTTCTCTTAAACTGTTCCTCCTCTAAGGTTCTATAATATAACCTATGCTCACTCAACCTCCGGTTTGTATATATGTTCTCCTCTAAAAATCGGGCATACAATTTCAATTTCCCTTCTACGTCCATATCCTATACACATCCAAGAAAGCATAATATCGAACTAAAATTAATTATTTGTATAGCTAACTAAAAAAACCACGAGATTTCACAAGATTAACACAAGAACTTGGGATTAATTTTTATGGCATAAAGTAGTTAATGGTGTACTAAAACTATGTCAATATTATTCTTTTTCTCGTGAAAATCTGTGTAATCGAGTGGTTATAAAAAAGAGCTAAACAAATACACACAGATTAACGCATAAGAACTTAAATCCGTGTAAATCTGCGTCCTAAATTGAATTTATAGGTAGAAGTTATACATTATGCACATCTAAGAATCAAAGCATAAAAACCCTGATCACATCTTTCAGCTCGTCATGATCTGAATAGGCCCTACACACAACACCCGCTTTACCGCGTATATAGGCCGAAATCTGGCGTTCATACTCTCTTCTATATACACCTAACACGGGAATACCCAGGTTAACCGCATCTGCTATTTCGGCACCGACACCGAGGCTCGGGTTCGTTATCTCTGCTATTACCAGGTCTGCATCTTTCAGCCATCCATAATCACGATCGTGAATCGCCTTTTCTGTCAATTGCGACTCGTTTTCCATAAATCGTTCGCTCGTTTGATGTCTGCTTATCACCACCATCCCCAGCTCTTCTATTATGTCCGGTATTCTCCTCAGCTCTTCCTGTGCGACTCGTCCAAATCCGCCACGCATCGAGCACGAGAAGAAGACCTTCTTTGATATTTTCATGATATGATATGTCACATAACTTATATGTTATATTATAGTGAAAAAAGTAGAAGTTCTGTCACCAGTAGGAGGTCCTAAATCGCTCAAGCCAGCAGTAGAAAACGGGGCAGATGCAGTCTATTTCGGCGTTGGTAGCTTCAATGCAAGACAGCGTGCAGAGAGTTTCAGTGTAGAACAGCTCCGTGATGCCGTAGCATACGCACATGATAATGGTGTACGCGCATACGGCGCATTTAATATCCTTATAAAAAACAGTGAACTGCATGAGTTCTTCCATACAATATCCGATGCATATGCCAGTGGTATAGACGGAATAATAATCCAGCACATCTCTTTTGCACGCATACTCAAAGATGCATTCCCCGATTTGAGAATCCATATGTCAACGCAGGCAGGGATAACAAACACTTACTTCTCTACGTTACTTTCCGGTGCCGATAGGGTCACGATTCCAAGGGAGTTTTCACTTGCAGAGCTAAAATATTTTGTCGATAAGATAGGGCTAGAGACAGATGTATTTGTCCATGGTGCTTTATGCTTCAGTTACAGTGGCCAGTGTCTCTTCTCAAGTTTATTAGGCGGCAGAAGCGGAAACCGCGGTGTATGCGCACAGCCGTGCCGAAAGAGATACAACAACAGCTACCTGTTGAGCACAAAGGAGTTATGCCTCGCCGGCAAGATTCCAGAGATAATAGCGGCAGGCGTGACAGCATTAAAGATCGAGGGGCGGCTCAGAAGTCCGCAGTATACTGCACTTGCAACGCGTGTCTACCGCCTTTCGGTGGATTCGTATTATGCCGGGAATTTTAGGCTGCCGGAACAGGAATTGAAGGAGTTAGCACTTGTTTTCAATCGCGGATTTACCGAGGGCTACATGTTCGGTGCACGGGAGCTCATAGCCGATGACAGCCCGAAGAACCGTGGTGTCTTTCTGGGTCTGATTGAAGAGGACACTATGATTACACTGCATGAAGACCTCGCGGTTAGTGACGGGATAAGCATCTGGACCAAAAACGGGATTGATGGTGCGGTTATAAAGCGACTGGAAAAAGACGGCGGCTCGGTCGCTTCAGCATGTACGGGCGAAAGAATAAAACTGTTCATTCGCGCCGATACAGGTGATAAAATCTACAAGACCTCGTCACGGAAGAAGACCCAATATGCACCGGTAAAGCCAAAACCCAAAATAAACACGCCGGTAAGATCAAAGCAGCGGCTACAAATACCTAAAATCGAAAAGACTGAATCAGACGGTCTTGAGATATTAGCAAAGGTATATTCTAAAGAGGACGCAATGGGCGCATCAAGAGCAGGTGCAGACTATGTCTTTTACTCGGTCTTCGCACACGATTTTCACGATGCCGATGCGTTACCCTATATCCCTCGGATCTTGTCGGACTCCAATGCAAAGTACGCTATAAGTATGGTGAAGGATTCAGAGGCAGTACTGCTCGGAAACGGCGGGCTTTTATCTGCACTATCAAAACCAAAGATTTATCTCGACTATTCCGCTAACGTATTTAACGATATAGATATGGCTTTTGTTACGGGTGCCGTTCCGATAATCTCTCTGGAACTCAATTGCGAGGAGCTCCAGGAATTTAAGAACAAAAATTTCGCGGTTCTTGTTCACGGCAGACCGGTACTTATGACCACCAAATATCCGCTTAAAGTACGAGCACTGAAGGACGAACGTGGTTTTGTGTTTCCAGTACGAAAGGAATTCAATTACACGCAGATACTTAACAGCTTGCCTATTGGTATCTTCAACGACGTAACAATGCTCCTGGATTCGGGTATAAACAAATTCTTTATTGACCTTACAGACGGTAAAGCAGAGAGGATAATTCGTCTGTACCGGTATATCCTAGATGGAAAACCCGCTAAAAAGTCAGTACTGCGGAAGCACACACGGGGGCATTTCAACAAAGGAGTTGAATAAATAATTCGATTTGCCAAAGGTATGAGGCTGTGAGAATAAAGAGATGGAAATTTTTAGTTGTGATAATCTTTTATTCTTCCTCTACGGTAGGCATGCAATTGCAATAGCATTTAGCGTGTATATGAAGTTGTGGAGGACTTTAAATCTGCTTTTTGAGTATCATTTCAGCAGTGGTCTTTCCAGACAAAGCAACTGCTATTGTCCCGCCGCCCGGAGTAGTCCAATGTCCAGCCAAATACAAACCTTTAATGTGCGTCTTGGGCTGGAGTCTATTTGTGCCAACCTGATCGGGAACATGAGCCCAACCGTAGGCTGCTCCCTTGTAGTTTAGAGTATATCTTCCCAAAGTTAAGGGTGTGGCTGCCTCGCTTACAATGATATGCTCGGAGAGCCGAGGCACAACCCTTTCCACTGTCTTGATTAATCGGTTTGTCACTTTGACTTTCAAATTTTGATATTCTTGGCCCCTCTTTTCGTTTTCCATCATCCATTGCTGCTCAAAATCATAAGAAACAGGATATAATATGCCTATAACATGTTTCCCCTCTGGCGCTAAATTAGGATCAAGTAATGAGGGTATGGAAATTGCACACATCGATTCAAATCCGCCAGTCAAGCATGAATCATATATCTCATCTGTATTGTAGGAGGAATAATATAATATCTCACTTTCATTGACCCCGTTATTTCGGGGATCTACGTCGATGCCTAGCCATGCTTGAAAGAAGGAAATCGAAGGTTCCATCCGTTCTAGACGCTCCGAAAATTTTCTATTCAACTTCTCTCGACCGATCAGGTTTAAAAACGTTTGTCGTGCATCGATGTTAGAAACAATGCATTTTGCATGCACTCTTTCTCCTTTCGATGTCTCTACTCCGATAACTCTGTTATTTTCCACTTGAATCTTGGCAGCCTTTGTTTTTAGCTGCAATACCCCTCCATATCTTGCCAGCGCCTTTACCAGTAAATCGACAAAGGCTTGTGCTCCACCCTTTGTGCGATAAAAACCCTCAACATGGGCACTGTGTAAAAAAACACACATGTAGAGTGCAGATACTTTGGAAGGAGGCAAGCCTGCACAGGGCCAACCAGCCGAGATTATAGATTTTAATTTCGCATCCATTATGAAATCAGCCATCATGTCTGCAAAAGTTTTCTTGTAATATTTAAAGATCAGCGGGAATTTCAATGGGAATAACATTATATCACATATTTTTAAAGAGGTTGGAAGTCGTTGAATATCTTCAGCTAAGTTTTTTATCGTGTCGAAAAGCTTAGAAATTCCTTCTTTCTCATCAGGAAATTTTTTTGAGAGCAAGGCTATATACTCGTCCAAATCAGCGGGGATAGTAATAGATTCGTCTGGGTAAAAGATCCTATAAAGAGGATCCATCTTAGTGAACTCAATCTCCTTTTCGACCTCCAGGTCTTTAAGAATCCGGTAGAATCCTCCGCCTTCTTCCAGTCCTTCTAAAAAGTGGACTGCTGCATCAAAAGTAAAGCCTTTCCTTCTGAAGGATGTGCAGTATCCACCGGGTCGGGTATAGAATATTGCTCTATAACTAATGTTTTTAGCTTGTTCTTTGCAAGGTATGCACCACAAACAAGTCCACCAAGTCCTGCACCGATTACAATAGCATCATATTTTTCTAAAGTCTCTGCCATTTGTATACCCCCTCATTTATTTTATCAAAATAAAAAGGTTTTTGAAACTGTGAGAGAATCCGTGGGTAGGAAAGAGTTTTTGAATATCCTCTTCGCTTTTTCTAGTTCTTCAGCCCCATTCTTAGTTCTACTTATGTGAACCAAAGCGAGAGATTTAGAGTGTGAACGAAAGGCGAGTTCGGCTGCCTTCACTGCTGAAGAATGACCTGAGAACCCTTCTCCATACGCTTCCGCAATTAAGATGTTGGAATCACTCGCAATAGAGACCGTGTCTTCAGTTGGAGCGCCATCAGAAGTATAAGTCATTTTTTCACCGTTTTTTGAAATTGCAATCGAGCAGCATTCGATTGAGTGCGTGGTCTGGGCGAATTCTAGTTTGTAATCTTTATGTGTGGTTCCTTCTTTCAAATCAGGAACTTCAAAGGTATCGAGCTCAAAAGAGAGGTCTTCAATACTCTTCCGGTATGAAATTTCTAATAAATCCTCTATTTTCTCTCTTAGACCTGAAGGGCCGAATATTTTCAGTTCTTCTTCCCTATTTTCTTCACGAGACGCAAGTAGGAGTGCAGGTAAGCCAAGGGTATGATCGCCATGGAAATGACTTAAGAAGACAAGTTCGATTTCTTTCAGGTCTTGCTGCTGTTTTCGCAACTGGAGTAGGGTATGAGGTCCGCAATCGAGCAATAATTTACCGTCAACTAAAATAGATGTGTTCGCAAACTGCCCGAAGGCTTCACCAACGCCAAGAAATGTTAAAATCACTTTTGCATTATCTCCTTCGCACTTTCTGCAACAGCCTTTAGCGGCTCCACAAACTCAGGGATTTCTCCATGTATCTCTCCGAATATCGATTTCGCCTTTTCGTCGTTCCTTTTCATCTCTCTTTATAATCGTTTATTTTTCTATAAAGTGACTTTTGTTTTTAAAAATGATAAAGCTTGTGGTTCCGGATGTTGTGACGGCGATTGGCGTGTTAGAAGCATCACTTAAAAGAGCGCTGTTTTTGCTCGATAAGAGCATCGTTGACACAAAGAAGAAACAGAAGGTGTTTAAAGAGAGGAACAGAATGCGAAGCGAAGATTTTTTTTGATAAATTCGATAAAGGGCTTGCGGGAGACGACCAGGCCACTATGCTGTGGGCTGCGGAGTATGAGGCATTGAAACTGCTTGAGAACGAGCGTGGTACCATCGAGCGAATGCTGAGTCAATGCAAGCAGCATATTTTACGGATACTGTAAAGGGCGGTGAGATACTACGGGAAAAGAGATAAAAATATGGTATGATGGCGAAGGTGATTACCTTTAAGTCATTTTTGAGCGTAAAGCAGGATATTTTAGGGAGACGGGAAATGATGCGGTAATGGAAAAAGTTGATGAAGAAGGAACTATCCTTGGTTTTTCCATCGGGAATGCGAGTGCATTGAAAGAACGAGAGCCGATTTCTGTCAGATTGTGGTGAAAAGTAATTTAATATTACAAGAAGGTGCAAAAATGATTTTTGTCTTTTAAATAAAAAACATTTGCAAATAGCTTTATATATAGTCTTTGGCTTAAATTAAAGATGTGAAATGAAATTATTTAGAGTGAATACAGATGGAAAGTTCATTCGGTATGCCGAACGTGACTTCAAGGAAGGCAATCAAGAGGAGGTATTGGAATTTTGGTTTGAAAACAACCCTGCGTATATCTTAGAGGATGAGAATGTACTCATAATCGGTCGTCAGGTTCCGACAAACCTCGGCTCAATTATCTCAAGTGATTTTGTGATTGGGAAAGATATGTCTTTAAAGAAGAAGGTCAGTTCGGGAGCACTTCCGAGGATTGATAAAGCAGAGTTTGTCAACTCATTGGACTAATTTGGAAGAGCTTTCTTCGAGGATTTGCTTGTCTTCGCAGAAACAAACGGTCTTCCCGTTCATTGGGGTACGAGAGGGTTTTCTATCAATGTGGATTTAAATGGAAAGCATGTGGCAATTCTATTTGGCTTCCCACCGCAATCTGTATTTAAGCAAACAATTTATTTATTATGATGAGGCAAATGAGAGAAAAAGGGGGTATGATCTATTGGAGCATTTAAGTTGCTTAGCGTCATACGTCATCAATCATGAAGGGGGATTATGGAAGTTTTTGAGGCGAGGGGATTGGTAAATCAGGCGGAGATCCACAGGAAAATTATAAGCAATGAAGTAGTTGAACGAATAACTGCAGTGTATCAACTAAACATTAACTTTGCAGATCTTCCAGACAATAGGCAGGCATGGGCTGACCTCCTCCAGCTTACAAAGGACGATGACATCTATGTGCGGAAGGACGCAGCAGAAGTCCTGGGTTCAGCATTCCCGCACGTCCCAGACAAGGAACAGGCATGGGCTGATCTCTACAGGCTCTCTCAGGACGAGAACGAGTTTGTACGGTCGACGGCGGTAGAAGCGATGGGTCCCGCATTCCCGCACGTCCCAGACAAAGAGCAGGCATGGGCTGATCTCTGCAGGCTATCACAGAACGAGGACTGGCAGGTTCGGGAGGCGGCGGTATGGGCAATAGGTTCCGCATTTCAGCACGTCCCAGACAAGGAACAAGCATGGGCTGACCTCCGCAAGCTCTCTCAAGACGAGGACTGCTATGTTCGGTTTAGAGCTGTGGAGGCAATGTTTTCTGCATCTCCGCACGTCCCAGACAAGGAGCGAGCATGGGCTGACATCCACAGGCTCTCTCAAGATGAGGACAGCGATGTGCGATTACTTGCCAACTATTCTCTAGGTAGAGCATCTATATTTAAAGCAACCGAGGCAGAAAGTGAAGAGGGTTTCAGGAAAGAACTGGAAAAAGCACTGGAATTTTTTGAAAGAGCATCAAAGGAACAGGTTTCGGGTAACCCCGCTAAATTCTGTCTTCCATTTTATAGGTCGTTCTACACAATAACGTTCAAGAAACAGGAAGCTGAAGCAGAGATACTGGCATATCTTGTCGAGGCAAAAATAGCAACGAAAGGATCAGAGAATAAACAAAAACTCGTTGAAATAATAGGAAACCTAGCAAATGCCCTCAAAGAAGTCCAAGATGTACGAGAAATAGATTTTGACATAATGAAAAGAGATCTTAATGCCTACAGGCGATACTGCGGTCGTGCCGCAGATCTCCTCGCTGCCACGGGGGAAAAAGCGCCGAAAGCAACAAAAATGATCAAGAGGGGACTGCCGATAATCGATCGGAGGATAAAAGAGATACTAGCAGAGATTAAAAAGAATTCAAAAGCGTTAAGTAAACAGACAAAGGGCACTCCGCTTGAAGATTTAGGAAATGAAATATATCAAACCGGTCAAAATATATCACTAATAAGAGATCCGATAGGTCTTGAAAAACAAATAAACATTATGGAGATTGCATTATCTTCTATTTGCAATAAATTATCTGAAGAAGAGCGTGGCGAAGCATGTCAACTACTTAAAATGGCAAAAGAGGAACCATATATTGAAGATAAACTTCCATTATTTAATCTGACTTTAAGTAAAATATCCTCTCAAATGGGTAAGGTTAGACTTGATAAAAAACTTGACGAGTTAATGATCTTTTTAAAGCCGGGTGTACACAAAGATCTTGTTATAACCGTTGGAGCTGAAGTGTATGGCACCGGCGTGAAGGAGGTTATCACTATCCCTCAGGAAGCAATCAATTATCCTGAGTTAAAAGAGGATTTAGGAAAAACAAAGGGAAAAGGTATTAGGTTGGCAAGCCTACCATCAAAATTAGCTAAAAAGATTAAAAACTATCTTATCCAAGCTAAGAAGGAGGATTTATTTTCAATCAATTTCCAATAATCTCACTTAGCTTTGCATGAATGATGATAGTTTATCAAATTGAGAACGCAAATGTCGAATACAATGTGGAAGCAGGTATTGTAAGCTATAGAGGAAGGAGAAAAAGGGGATTAATACAACTATGGAATGGTTTAAGGACGTTAATAATCGGCAGATTCGATTAACGCATGAGCGGCAGGAGCATTTCGAGACAGAGCATCCAGAGATGTCAAGGCAGATTGAAAAAATACGTAACACCTTGCTGAATCCTGATCGGATTGTCAGGTCACTAACAGATCCTGAAGTTGAGTTATTCTATCGGCATTACGAGACCACACCTGTCACCCAAAAATATTTATGTGTTGTAGTCAAAGTTTTATTTGATGACTTGTTCATCATAACAGCATATTTTACGGATACTGTAAAGGGCGGTGAGATACTATGGGAAAAGAAATAAAAATATGGTATGATAGCGAAGGTGATTACCTTGAAGTCATTTTTGAGCGTAAAGCAGGATATTTCAGGGAGACAGGAAACGATGCGGTGATGGAAAAAGTTGATGAAGAAGGGAATATCCTTGGTTTTTCCATCCTAAAGGTTAGTGCATTGAAAGAACGGGAGCCGATTTCTGTCAGTTTGTGATGAAAAGTCTGTTGCAAATATTAAAGTCGCTGCTTAAGGAGAAGGAAATATCTGGTTGGGACCATGCGATATGACTTTATGTTATCGGGCGCCCGGATGCAGAGCTACGGCAACTGGAGAATGCCATTCTTGCCGAGAAGAGAACGCACCAACTTCGTATTATATCTGTGGAATCTCTACTATCGCTTGCAGAACTGTTTAACGAATATGATGTTAGCCATGAGGATATTCTTGCGGTGCTTAGACCTTCAGGGACAACCGTTGACCCTGTTGTGGATTTGATGGCGCGTCTTGTAGCCCAGCGTCAGGTGGAAGAAGAAACTAAAGAAGAAACTACCGAGAAGGTAGAAATTACAGGTATGGAAAGGCAATATTGGCTTACGCCTGTAAAGAGTGATGAGGAACAAACTGTTGACGAATGCATCCAAAGCCTTGTTGGTGAAGAGAAGATTTATGCTTTTGGAGAACGAACACCTGGGCGGCGGCATTTGAAATTGGGAGATTACATTTGTTTTTACTCTACCGGGAAAGGTGTAGTTGCTCATGCTCAGATCGATTCACTTCCTGAGTGCAAAGAGCATCCTAAAGTCCATCACAGTGAGCGATATCCATGGATTTTTCGTGTAAAAGAAGCTTATCTCTATTTGGAAAATCCCATCGTTATAGATGCAATCTTGAGGAGTCAATTAGATGCTTTTAAGAATAGAGAACTAAATAAGTCCTGGGCTTGGTTCGTTCAAGCGACTCGTAGGATAACCGAACATGATTTTAAAGTTCTGGCAGGTGGTCAACAAGAAAGCATAATATCCAAATAAAATTAATTATTGACACAGATTAACGCTGATTAACGCAGAAAAAATCAAATCTGTGTAAATCTGCGTCCTAAATTAAACTATGTAGGTAGAAGTTATACAGTGTACTATAACAAGCACTTTTCCAGCATATAATCCGCAGCAATGTCTAGAACATATTCCCAATATTTCCATCGTTTAACGAAAGCACCATTATGCCAAGCTTCCATCCCTCTCAATGTAACTTTCATTTCCACAGTTTCACCGGACATCTCTTTACACACGTGATACCTCTTCCCCTCAAATTTGACTTTGCCGTTTTGTTTTACTATCCTTTCTACCT
>JAUWND010000048.1 GCA_030612835.1 Candidatus Methanophagales archaeon
CCCCGCCGGGCTCGCATCGCCTTGCCATGTCCCAATAAGACTATCGGCGATGAGAGTACTGCCTTCCGTCAACAAGACAACGTCGGCCTCCGGGACAATAAATATTTCGTGGCTGAATCCCTTCACTTGCGTTGCGGCCCAGTACCCCATTCCCCTGGCTTCACCACAGCCTGTTACCAGACAGGATGCAGGGTTCCGTTCTGAGGGGGCGGCTAACCTTTCCTCAGGTTGGATTTTCACCAACTGGATATTATGCATTTAGCTCGGCACTCCCTGATAATTTCTTCCGCCGCTTCCGCTACTTCACCTTCCAATACCTTCCCGCGATACTTCGGCGAAAAAACTAAATGGTCTGTTAGTAGAGAGACCGTATGCCTATCATGCCTCAGGTCATGTCTCGTTACTATATCCCTATTCGCTTCCACTTCGCCCATGACCCTTTACTGTAACCATTAAATAGGTCAGATCACTATAAAAGCTTTTCTGGTGCTTTACCACTCGAAAATAAGTGATATAACAGCCCTATTCGTAAAATGAAGAAAAAAAGCCGGTGAAGTTGAGAAAATAAGCTCATATACAAGAAATTTGGCAAGATTTTTATCGAAAATTCGTAGTATCCGTTAAAACCAGAAAAGAAGAAAATCGTCCCGACAAAGTTTTCAAACGGAGCAAGGACTGAAGAGATTTCTTTTTGGTCACTATATTTTTCCACAGCGTGTCCTTTGTTTCTTTGTCAAACGTTTTCTAAGTGATTCGGTGCTTGAGATTTGTGATTTATCCACCACTTATTGATCCGGTGCACTTAACCCGCTCTCAAATATTCTATCCTCATTATTTTACCAGCCTGCATATGCGCTATCCTATCACAGGCATCATAAGCGAAATCAACGTCATAAGAGACATTTAAGAAGGTTTATGAATGGCTTCTTATTTCAGTTCATTTTTAATGATTTCGTAGAAATTGTCTTTTGCAGTCCGTTCAATCCAAGGATAATGTCCGCAATTTTTTAATATCCTCTTCAGATGCGCGAAAAAATAACGATCCGCATCGCCTTAGCGGTGCAGGATCCTACCCCTTTTTTATACTATAGGTCTGTTCAATTGCCCGAAAAGGACATTCGTGTGTCGCGCCTTCTGCGGCTTATGGGGCTGACAACCAATCCCAATTCCACTGACTACAACTGTGACCGAAACGTATCTCACATATATCTGTGTAGTTATCGCGGCAGGGAGCACAACCCATGCCACTCTCCGTCCAACAGTACCTTACGCTGATAGATCCACACACATCTTCATTTTGATTCTGGCAGTAGATCAGAGAGGCAGGGCAGTCATCAATAAACAAACTGGCGGGGCCGAACTTTTCCGGCAGTGATTCATCGTGTCGCTCATTGAATATAGCGTAGCTGTGGTTTGCCTCTTCCAGGATGCTGACCGTGTATTGCAGTGTTTTGTTGGCAGCATCGTAAACAGGATTCAATAGTTTCATTACTGCCACATCCATTTCTTCATCGCCTTCCAGTATTTCAATTGCGGCATTTGGTGGATCCTCGGGTGAGAAGCAAAAACCATCCAGGAACTTTTGCATCGGTGCCTGGACCACGACACGTTCGGGTCTGTCCGAGAAGCAGATGGTCTGAGGTGAAACGCCTTCGAGAGTAAGTATATACCTGTTATCTTCACCTTCCACCGGGACTAAGGAACCGGAGTGGGCAGTTTGTACGAACATAAATGAGCTTTTATTTACAGCCTGCGCTTCTTCTGTCTCATTTTGTACCGTCTCATTCCCTGTTAGAGCAGTGGAATTGTTGCTTGTGTCGGTGTCATCGGTTTCTTTGGATACACCGATAATGGAACCAACGCTGACGAGTGCTACTACTAACAGAACAGCCATGAGCACAAACGTTTTTTTTACTTTCATTTTTATCACCCCCTAATTTTTTTCTATACCGGGTATGATTATTGATAATAGCTAATAAGACTAGTTCTGCCTTCAGAATAGCTTCCCCCTATTCATTATCTCGTTCGGATCCAGAACACGGAGGAACTTCTTCCAGACTTCGGCAAGATACCCTATTCTTTCCGCTGTTGGCTCTATTATACCCGCATATGGTCTGAACCAGCCATAGATACCCAGCTCAAGTAGCCGGTGAAATTGCTTAGCGTTATAATTCCTCAACTTATCGCCGAATCCCGCGTCACTTCCGTCGTAAAACACATCAAGCTCGAAATAGCAGAGCTGCCCGTGGAAGCTGTATATCGGGTCAATATAGAAATGAATGTGGTCCTTGGGTATCCCCACCTCCAACGCAGTCTTCTCATGCACTTCATAATACTTCGCAGCCTGCGTCAAAGGTCCATACAGCCCGATGCAGTGATAGTTACCCTTACCCGGCAAGCCGAAGACCATACAGCTCTTCTCCGCACCGCCCAGACACTCATCCTCAAATGTTCGTGCGAACTCAGCCGGTAATTCCAGTACCTGCCCGCCTGATTCGTTCATATACTTACGTACCAGCTTATCCTTTGCATCGAATATGCCGTCCACACCTTCTACCAGCACGCACAATACGAACTTCGGCAGTTTCTCGTATGCGTAATCAAAAGTGCCAAATATGCCTTCCAACCAGCTCTGATTGTCCACTAACCTTATACTTGCCGCTAATTCATCATGCATCAAATTGTAAATGAACTCAGTCGGCGTGCCCACATCGTCAAAACCAATGAAGTACTCTTTCCTATTGTCATACAACCGGTAAAGTTTCGCTGTTAATTCGGTCACCACACCGCACGTACCGGGATGTGCGCAGAACATACCTGCAAAGTCCGGGCCCACGCCGGATCGGAAATAGGGCATCTCAGAAAGCGCACGTGAGCCGGTTTTTAATGTCTCGCCGTTCGGTAGTATCATCTCATACGAGATCGTGTGGTCATGGCCGTCCGTAGCCGAAGTTTGGTATATTCCACGCAAGTAATAATTCGCCAGTACGCTCACGGTAAGAGGCGCATCGGGAAATGCCGGTCGCAATTTGTGCTTTCGCGTCTGCTCGAATAGCATCCCAAATGTTACTCCCGGTTCTACGGTTGCAGTCTTCATCTCGGGGTTTATCTCTAAGATCCGGTTCATCCGGGACAGGTCTAATAATATGCTGCCGTCATGAACTGGGATAGTCAAGCCACGCACGTTTATTCCCGTACTATACGGAATCACGGGTATTTTATGTTTATTTGCAAGCATTAAAACCGATCGCACTTCTTCTTTAGTCCCTGGTCGCACGACACAAGCCGGATTTTTCGCGGGTACAAAGTGCCAATGCTGATCTCTCGAATATGATGTGCATATCGCACGGTCGTCAGTTGCATTCCTTTCCCCTACTATCGCTTGCAGTGCCTTTACTGATTTTGAAAACGTTTCATTCATCTTAATCTCCCCTCTAAACACCTATTTACAAGCTCCACAACATCATACACTTCTATTTCTTCATTCTCCGCAGCTTCCTTTAAATTGCGTTTACAGAACGGGCATGCGCTCACAAGTGCTTCAGCACCCGCTTCTTTCGCCTCTTTCAGCCGTTCGGTAGCACTCCACAGTGCGAAGTCATCGAATGCCGACTTCACTCCGCCACCGGAGCCGCAGCACCATGCTTGCTCGTTTTCTCGCTTCATCGTTTTTATATCGGCTACTGCGTTTAACAACGCTCTAGGCTCTTCATATATGCCGAAATCGCGCCCGAAATGGCATCGATCTTGATAAGCTGCTTTCAGATCATCCTTCTTCAGGTTCATATTCCCCAATCGTGTTAAAAACTGCGTGGAATGCACCAGTTCGACACCCATATCGGGATAATCCTTCTCGAACGTCTTCATACAACCGGGACATGTAAAAACAACGGTCTTTGCGCCGCTATTTCTTATCTCCTCGACGTTGTGTGCCACAAGTTCCTTTGCCGCTTCTACCTGTCCTGTTCTGAATAATACCGAGCCACAGCACCATTCCTCACCCATCACCTGATATTTCAGCCCTAATTTATCGAAGATTTCAAGCATAGCATCTGCAATCTCAGGCACTCTATATCTGGCAGTACAGCCGATATAATAGATAACATCTGCATTTTGGTCGGTTGTTTCCGCTTTGTATTTATACTTCTCACCATACGCATTCTTGGTCTCTTTTATCTTTTCCGCAATAGATTTATGCACATCGAGAATCCAGCCTTTACTTGCTAGCTCGCGCCGCATCTCTTCAAACAGTTCTGGTGCTCCCAGTTCCACACTTGTTATCTGCTTGCACTTCTCGTAACATGCCCCACATACTGTACAGGCATAGACAGCATTTAATAGCCCCTCGGAAGGTTCTGTTATCTCGCCTTCTAATATCGCTCTAAAAATCTCCATCTTACCGGGTGCGTAAAACGCTTGATAGCCATAATATTGCCCGCTGGGACATAAGGGTAACCATTCCACGTTCGGATGGAAGCTCGCAATGCTGCACAGCTTGCATTTTACACAATGGTGAATTGCACTTAGTATCTCCTTTTCCCTTTCCTGTTCCATATCTTCAATCTCACCTTGCCACTAACGTTTATTCTCATTCTACAAGGTAGTTTCGATTTTTAATCGTCACTCATACCTTCTGTGATCTCTTTAAGCAGATTCGAAAAGGCTTTCTCATAAGTTTATCTATATTCTTCATCTCTTTCTCTCTCTTCACTAGCTCCCCCATCATCACGAGTATGTCACCAATACCATCTAAGCCTGACGATGTCTCATATAACTCGGCTTTAGTGAGTTTCGGCTTCCTTCTTTTTTTTGTCCTCATTTTCACCGCATTTACAGCTATTCCATACTGATTCGTGTTTTTAGTTGAGTCATAGCCTTACTCAGCAACCGCCTGCCTCAGCTTGCTCACCAACTCTGCCCTCACACTAGCATTTCGGTTGCCACCGCAAACCATGCCCCGAACACCCAGTATATCGGCATTTATCCTCTTTATCGTTGGGATATCATCAAATGTGAGCGAGCCCGCAATAGCAGTCTCCAGTCCAAGCGCCTTTGAATCAGAAAAGAACGTCTTAAGCTGTTCTTCGCTTAGGAACTCCAATGTTGACCGGCCATCCTTTACGCCCGTGTCCACCATTGCCACATCTATATCCACTTCTTTTCCTATCTCCGCAATCTCAAAAGGCGAAACGGAATCTATGCGTGTGTAGTCAGAATAGAAAGCCGCGACAATTTTCTTGTCCGCGTCATAACCCTTTACCGCTTTGACAACCCCACTAAGCAAATCTATCGCCTCATGCTTCGTTTTTACGCGGTATAGGCCCACCTTTATGTAATCGGCACCGACAGAGGCGGCACCTAAAGCAGCCAAAGAGGCTGTCCCAGGCTTATAATCAAAATCGCCTATTGCAGCACTCAGTTCCACGCCATTTCCTTTCTCTTCTTCTATCAATCCCCTTATGGCAGATATAACCCAGGGGAAATTAGCGCCTAAAGAACCCTCTTTGGGATTCTTCACATCTACTATATCTGCACTTCCACGAATCACTGCCTTCGCCTCTTCCACATCTTTCGGACTTACCAATAATTTCATCTTACTGCTCCCTCTTTTTTCTCCTTAAAACTTCTTTAATTATCTATCTTTTATCGCTTTAATACCCTTACTCCTTTTTCGTTGCCTACATGCACCTCAGCAGCATTTGTAAATATCCCATGCTCGAGAGAGCCGACAACAGAAGAGAGAGCAGTGCTCATTTCTTCGGGATTATGTATAACGCCAAAATCAGCATCTATTACCAGATTACCGTGCTCCGTCACGGAATACCCACCCCTGGTTCCTTCACTCCGTAAAGCAGGTTCGCCACCAAGCTTTTTCACTTGTTTCTCCACTATTTTCACAGCGTAAGGTAAAACTTCTAAAGGAACCGGTTTACTTAGCTGCTCCATTATTTTCTCTTCTTCAACACAGATAACAAGCTTTTTTGCGGCGTAAGATACTATCTTCTCCCTCGTATGCGAGCCCCATCCGCCTTTAATCAAATTGAGTTCTGAATCCACTTGATCTGCGCCATCAATGCAGATGTCCAAAGAGGGATGTTCAGAAAGAGTAGTAATGGGAATCTCACATTCTATTGCCATCATTTCTGTTCTAAGAGAAGTGGGTACACCAAGAATCTCGAACTCCTCTGTCTTTATTCGATTGCCTATCGCCCTTATCACAATTTCTGCCGTAGAGCCTGTGCCAAGACCCACCACCATACCATCAGAGATCAAAGAAGATGCCGATTCCGCTGCTTTCTCCTTTTCCCTTCCCTTATTATCGCCTTTCATGATAGTTTACAATCTGGTGTACGTCCTCATTAAATAAGAAGTTTTCTATTTTTTCTTTTCCGTACTAGCTAGCTAGCTAATCGAAAACATAACTTAGTTATTATTATATGGGCTGTTGTCTATTACACAAGTAACTTAATTAATGCAAGAAAGCAGTGAGGAATGGACCGAGAAATACCGACCAAAGAAGTTAAGCGAAGTTGTGGGCAACGAGAAAGCAATAGAAGAGCTGAAATCGTGGGCTGATGGGGTCGCTAGGTCAAAGAAAGCAGTTATACTTCACGGACCGCCAGGCTGTGGCAAGACTTCCGCTGCGTATGCACTCGCTTCTGAGCGCGACTGGGAGGTTATAGAGCTTAACGCATCTGACCAGAGAAACGCCGGAGTGATAAGAAGTATAGTTGGACCCGCCAGTGCAAGCAATACGTTTAGCAAGGCGACACGGTTAATCATTTTGGACGAGGCGGACAACATTCAAGGCAACGAAGATAGAGGTGGAACGAAAGCGATAACAGAGATAGTGAAACGAAGTACACAGCCAATAATTCTCATTGCTAATGATAAACTTGGGATGGGAAGAACGCTGTTACGTAACTGCAAGCTAATAAACTTTCAGAGGATAAAGCAGGGTACGGTTTTCCGTGTGCTAAAAGGGATAAGCAATGCAGAAGGGCGGGATATAGATGATGAAGTACTACTTATTATGGCCAAAAACGCTAATGGCGATTTGAGATCGGCAATAAACGACTTGCTGGCTATTTCAATGTCTGAATTAAAGATAGAAGCAGGTAGCATAGCGACAGGGGGAAGAGATGTAGAAGAGGACATCTTTGCTGTATTGAAGAAGATTTTCGGTGGATACGACCTGCAAGAAGCCTTAACTTCGCTTTACGGTCTTGACAAGACGCCAGAGGAAAGCATACAATGGATACACAAAAATTTTTCGTTTCAATATAATGACAAAAGCTTTTTACATGGTTTGCAGTACCTGAGCAGGGCGGACATGTTTTTAGGGCGCGCGAGACGCCGCGAGAATTTCAAGTTCTGGCGATATAGTTCCAGTTTAATGGTTTGCGCCGTGCTTTCTGCAAAAGAGATGCAGGCTGATAAAAGAGTGCCACGATATTTCCGCTCGCCATGGCAGCGAGAGCAACGGACTAGAGAAAGTATCAAATCCATGCCGGTAAGCGATGATGTAGCAAAGAAAATAGCAGACTATTGCAAAGTGCCTGTGAGCTATGCACGATTCTTTTTTGTCCCGTTTTTGACCATTTTTTTCCGCGACATGCAGAAGGCGACAGATATTACGGCATCGTTGCGGCTGGATGTACCACAAATAGCATCTTTAATGAGTGGTACTGATAAAGAGGAAAAAGCGAAGAGGATATATCAGGGTGCGTTCGCGATACCAGCGAAAACGAGAAGTGTGGCTAAAGTTGAAGTTGAAGTTGAAGAAGCCCCAATAAAAACGAAGGAAGTTGAGACAGTCGAAGTGGCGGGAGAAGAGGGAGAGGAAGAGGAAGAGGTGAAGAATCAAAAGACGCTGGCGGATTTCTTTTAGTTAACGCATTAACAAAAAGTTTTTAGTATACTAAAGTCTAATGTTTCTTTGGTAAAGCTTTCTAAATCAAAAATTTAATATATATGTCCGATTTTAACTTATATGGTGATTAGCATGTCTGGAACAGTAGCAGAAAAGATAATCAAAGGGCATATTGTGGAGGGTAAAAAGGCTCGTGGGGAAGAGGTTGCTTTGAAGATTGATCAGACACTTACACAGGATGCAACAGGTACTATGGCTTACCTACAGTTCGAAGCCATAGGCATACCACGGGTAAGAACCGAGCTGAGCGTTAGTTATGTTGACCATAATACACTGCAAACAGATTTTAAAAATCCCGATGACCATAGATACCTGCAATCCATAGCCGAGAGATATGGTTTGGATTTCTCCCGCCCGGGTAATGGTATATGTCATCAACTTCATCTGGAACGGTTTGCTTGTCCAGGTAAGACACTGATTGGCTCAGACAGCCATACACCTACTGCGGGTGGTATAGGTGCATTTGCAATAGGGGCAGGAGGTCTGGATGTAGCGGTTGCCATGGCCGGTATGCCGTACAGAATAAAGTATCCAAAGATTGTTGGTATAAAACTCACGGGAAAACTTCCGGACTGGGTCTCAGCAAAAGACGTTATACTGGAGGTTCTTCGCAGGATAGATGTAAAAGGCGGTGTGGGCAAGGTACTTGAGTACTTTGGTCCCGGAGTTAAGACCCTTAGCGTGCCCGAAAGGGCAACAATAACTAATATGGGCACAGAAACAGGAGCAACGACAAGCGTATTTCCTAGTGACCAAGAGACAAAAGCGTTCATGGAGGCACAGGAACGCGGCGAGCAATGGATTCCACTTGAAGCTGATGCTGATGCGGAATACGATGAAATCATAGAACTCAACCTAAGCGAAGTAGAGCCACTGGCAGCTCTTCCTCATAGTCCTGGAAAGGTCAAGCCGGTGAGTGAGATTGCCGGGGTGGAGGTACAGCAAGTAGCGATTGGTTCCTGTACTAACTCATCTCTACGCGACCTTAAAATCGCGGCCAATGTTCTGAATGGGCATACCATCGCAGATAGCCTGCATCTCACTATAAATCCCGGTTCACGGCAAGTGGTGGAGCACCTCATTGAGAGTGGCGAGATGCGTTATCTCATAGCTGCAGGTGCAAGGATCCTCGAGAATGCTTGCGGTCCGTGCATAGGAATGGGTGCCGCACCGTCGTCTCAGGCCATATCCATACGAACCTTCAACAGAAACTTTGAGGGCAGGAGTGGAACAAAGGATGCACAGATATTCCTCGTGAGTCCAGAAGTAGCAGCAGCCACTGCAATCAAAGGCGTTCTCACAGATCCAAGGGATTTAGGTGATTATCCAAAGATAGAGATGCCTCTGCGGTTTATCATCAATGACAACATGTTCATACGTCCACTTCCCCCAGAGGAGTCTGCCAGAGTGGCGATTATAAAGGGCCCCAACATCAAGCCACTGCCTGATTTCACGCCACTATCCGATACTTTGGAGGGCGAAGTGCTCATCAAGGTTGAGGATAATATCACCACAGACCACATAATGCCCGCTGGAGCGAAGATTCTTCCCTTGAGGAGCAACATACCTGAGATCTCAAAGTATGTTTTTGAGGAGATTGACCCTGAGTTCCCCACACGGGCTTTGGAGAATGGTGGTGGATTCATAATAGGTGGTGAGAACTACGGTCAGGGGTCGAGCAGAGAGCATGCTGCACTTGCACCCAAGTATTTGGGCGTTAAGGCGGTCATTGTCAAGTCCTTCGCTCGCATCCATTTAGCAAACTTGATAAACTTCGGAATAGTGCCTCTGACATTTAAAGATCCCGCAGACTACGATTCGATAGATATAGGGGATAAGTTAGAGGTTGTTATAGGTGATTTGCGCGACGATGTTAGACTCAGAAATCAGACAAAAGATACTGTGATAGAACTTACACACTCACTTTCACAACTTGATGCAGAGATATTGAAGATCGGGGGTAAATTGCCCTGGGTAAAGGTAAGGGTTGGAAAATAACAGGAAAGATAGGTGATATAAATATGGCACAACGTGGTATAAGAGAATATGATGCCAAGAGGATTTTGGCTAAACATATGAGAAGGTTATCCAAGGGAACGTTTAAATACCGTGGCAGAGTCGTTCTGGTCACACCGGATACGAGCATAGAAGCCGCAGCTAAGAGGAAGCATTGGGTGAAGACAGAAAAACTGACGGTAAAGCCCGATCAACTATTCGGAAAGAGGGGCAAGCACGGGCTCTTACTGGTGAATGCTACCTATGATGAGGCAAAGAGCTGGCTAGAAGAGAAGATGAATAGCATCGTTGAGGTGGGCAAAGTCCATGGTAAACTAACGCACTTCCTCGTTCAGCCCTACGTAGAGCTCGATAAAGAGTATTACCTGGCATTCGCCGGACATCAGGATGGTGATTATATCCATTTCTCCGCAGAGGGCGGCGTGGACATAGAGGCAAATTGGGACATGGTCACAACCGTCAACGTGCCCATAGATGCAAAGATCGAAGATGTTGACCTCACACCCATTTTGGATAGTGTTAGCAATGATGAGATGGACGCATTCAGAGATCTCATAACCGCTTTATTCCGGTTTTATCGCAAATTGCAATTCGGGTTTTTGGAGTTCAATCCATTCACGCATAAGAATGGCGAGTTCTTTCCGGTAGATACAGTGGCTCGACTGGACGATACAGCTCATTTCCTCTGTCACGAGGACTGGAAAGATGTAGAGTTTCCCGCACCTTTTGGTCGCGAATTAAGGCCTGAAGAGCAGTACATAGAGGAGCTGGACGAGAAGAGCGGGTCATCACTGAAGCTTACCGTACTGAATCCCAAAGGTAGAGTGTGGACAATGGTGGCGGGTGGTGGAGCAAGCGTGATATACGCAGACACCGTGGTAGACCTTGGATTTGGAGATGAATTAGCAACCTACGGTGAGTATAGTGGTAACCCCACTACAGAAGAGACCTACGACTATGCAAAGACACTGCTTGATTTGATGACCCGAGAGAAGGTAGAGGGCGGCAAAGTCCTTATCATAGGTGGTGGAATAGCGAACTTCACGGATGTGGCAATGACCTTCGATGGTATAATACAGGCGCTTGATGACTATGCTGAACAGATAAAAAAACACGACATAAAGATATTTATACGCCGTGGCGGGCCAAACTACAAGGCAGGCCTGGCGAAGATTCGTGAGGCAGGGAAAAGGTTAGACCTGGATATGGAGGTTCATGGACCTGACATGCACATGACAAAAGTGGTTAGTATTGCACTGAAGAATCTTGAGGGTGGGAGGTAAGTGAAATGGTAAAACCAGATTATGTATTGTTTGATAAAGATACGACAGCAATTATATTCGGTAACCAGCAAGCGGCGGTTCAGAGGATGCTTCACTTTGGCTATCTGGCCGGAAGAGAGAAGCCATCTGTGGCTGCGATTGTGAATCCCAGTGGTGGACGCAAAGGGCTTATGAAAGTGTTCTATGGCAAGGATGAGATATTGCTGCCTATGTACAACAAGCTCGGAACCGCAGTAAAGAATCATCCGGATGCAGATGTGGTCATCAATTTTGCGTCCTTTCGTTCGGCGTACGACGTTTCTGTTGAGGCTTTAAACTACCCGACTATTAAGACAGTGGCAATTATTGCTGAGGGCATACCCGAACGGCAGACAAGGCAACTCATTGCTTTAAGGAAGAAACTGGGTAAGTGGATCATCGGTCCTGCTACGGTAGGCGGCTTTGGTGGGGGCGGCTTCAAAATAGGCAATGCCGGCGGTGCTTTGTCCAACATCCTAATGTCAAAACTTTACCGGCCCGGAAGCGTAGGGTTCGTGTCGAAGTCGGGCGGTATGCTGAACGAGATGGCAAATATGATCGCCCGGAATTCGGACGGTGTCTATGAGGGCATAGCCATAGGAGGCGATAAATATCCGGGTTCCACTCTTGTTGAGCACTTGCTGCGATACGAGGCGAATCCGGAGATAAAGATGATGGTAGTTCTTGGAGAGGTTGGCGGCGACGATGAGTATGAGATAGTAGATGCAATAAAGGATGGCCAACTCAAGAAGCCTCTAGTAGCGTGGGTTACCGGCACGTGCGCGAAAGTGTTTCCCAGCGAGGTTCAGTTCGGACATGCAGGAGCAATGGCACGGGGGGAAGCGGAGACGGCGGATGCAAAGAACGCCGCACTCAAAGAAGCTGGAGCGTACGTCCCCAACTCATACGATGACTTAGATAAACATATATGCAAGGTATATGAGGATCTAAAGGCAAAAGGAATCATAGAAGAGAAGGAAGAGGTGACACCGCGAGAAATACCTGTGGATTATGACCCCAGGACTATGAGAAGGTCAACCAACATTATTAGCACAATCTCAGACCACAGGGGTGATGAACTTCTCTATGCGGGCATACCTATAAGTGAGGTTATCAGAGACGGGTACAGCGTGGGAGATGTTATATCATTGTTGTGGTTTAAGAAGCGATTGCCAAAGTATGTTACTGAGTTCTTGGAACTCGCACTCATGATAACAGCAGATCACGGTCCATGTGTAAGCGGGGCGCACAATACCATTGTGACCGCCATGGCCGGCAAGGACTTAACGGCATCTGTGGCATCCGGTGTATTGACAATAGGCCCTAGATTTGGGGGTGCAATAGACGGTGCTGCCAAGTACTTTAAAGATGCCTTGGAGAGAGGTCTCACGCCGAGGCAGTTTGTGGACGAGATGAAAGCCAAGAACATAAATATACCGGGGATCGGACACAGGGTGAAAAGTGTGCATAACCCGGACATGCGAGTAAATCTGCTTGAAGAATGGGCTTTCGCCAATCTACCAAAGCATAAGCTGCTGGACTTTGCACTTGAGGTGGAGAAGATAACAACAGCCAAGAAGAACAATCTCATATTCAATGTGGATGGGTGCGTAGGCATAGTATTCGTTGACATCATGCACTCTACGGGGATATATACAGAGGATGAAATAGACGAGATAATAGACAGCGGCACACTCAATGGCATATTCGTATTAGGGCGGACAATCGGTATGATCGGGCACTATCTGGACCAGAAACGACTGCATTCCGGATTATACAGGCATCCCTGGGACGAGGTCCTCTATATGTTGCCGAGCGAGACGGAGGTCTTGGAATATCGGAAAGCGAAATAGAGGAGAGAACAACCGACTAAATCAATCAGTTTGGATAAGCAACAAAGAGAAAGAGCATAAAATTGTATAGACGCATTGACACCACAAGAAGAGCTATTGATATGGAAAGGATGACGAAGAAGAAACTCACCAAGTTTTTTCACACAGTCGGACGTTATATGCAATCGTGAGCAAGAGTTTATATGCTGGCAAATCAATGAAAATATGAAATGTATGGAACAAGGAGAGGAAAAACAAAAAGGAGGTTTTAAGCCATGAGTATTAGCGAGGTATTTCCTAACCCAACTGCAAAAGAAGTGATATTTCAGATTAGATTCCCCAATCTATTCTATATGGAAAATAAAATAGGCGACTTGCAGTTGAAGATAATGAAAGAATTCCCACACTCAGCTCTTCTATTTCGGAGGCAGATTGTATTTGCAGATATAGGGCCTGAAGCAAAACTCGAGGATATTTCAAGCGATTCAGATAGGGAAACTGGTAAAAAAATATGGCAATTCAAATCGGATAAAAATTTTAAATTGAACGTACTAAATGATTCACTGGATATAACTTCAGAGTACCATAAAACGTATAATTTAGAGGGAGGAGATAAATTTAGGGATATTATAAAGTTTGTATTGGATCATTTTTTTGCAGTTACATCAATACCAATCATCAATCGTATTGGTTTACGATATATCGATGAATGTCCAATTCCATCTAAAGATGATTCCACATTTAGGACATATTATAACTCAATTTTTCCTCTTGATAGATTTAATCTGGCTAATGCAAATGAGATGGACTTTAAAACCGTGACTAAAAAAGATAAATACTATTTGCGTTATATCGAATCGTTACGAAAAATCGGGGATGAATATAAATTAATTCTCGATTTTGATGGTTTTGCGGAAAATATCTCCTCAGAAGATTGCCTAACAGTTACAGATGACTTACATACAATAATATTAGAGGAGTACGAAAGAACAATTAAAGAACCAGTTTATGAATATATGCGACAGAGAAGGGATGGTTGAAAATGGATTTACAAGAGAAGGATTACGATTACGATAATCTAAAAAATCGGGGGACGGGTAGTCATGAGGGGCTTGACAAGTATAAGATAATTCTTTATCCGTTTGATAAATACCAAATTAAAATAAAACTGACCCCTTTCAATGAGTTTATTGGAATTATAGAAGTTAAAGTCAATAAAGAATTCTTATCATATAAACAAAAAATAACCTCTCAAGGTTTTCACGATGTTGATGAATTTTATCGCGAATAATGGATGTGGAGATGTTTTATGAGGAAAAAGTGGATAATGCATTGAGATTTGGTGATGTTTTAAGAGGGTATATTGCAATTACACCAAGTATAAAAGGGCCAATTTTGGAAGCATCAACTCTGAATGAAGGTTATAATATCGATGTTCATTTACCAATTTTCTCTGTTGTACTTTCTCCCTGTTGTTCAATAGGTCATGATATTATTTCTTTAACCCCACTAATTAAAGTGCGTAATGCCTTTTTTGACAATCCATATTTTAGGGAAGATTTAACAAGAATAAATAGGAAAATGGAACCAGAACAAACAGTTCATCCTAATATATGGGAAAAATTTCCTTCTGAGGAGAAACAGAAGCGTTCGGAGGAAGGATATGGATACACCTTTTTGGAGTTGTTTATTTATGAAAAAAATAATTTGTTGGCAAAATATACCATACATAGAAAACAGGAAAATATGGAGACAAATTATTATATGATTGATTTTAGAAATACCTATAAACTAAATTGCGAAAAGATAAAAACACCGGAAGATGCACCCTTAGAATCAAAATGTTTACAATTATCCATTCAAGCAAGATCTGAATTGCGAGATAAGATTGCTTACTATTATGCAAGAATTCCGAAAGAAGATAAAATATTAGAGGATTAGCGAAATAAAAAAGTAGGAACATTTAATGTGATAATCACATGTATCAGGGCTTTTGCTCACGACACTCCGTCCGCTTCGCTTCTCGTCCCTCTGCGGAGGGTGCGTATAACAGAGCATATCTGGTTTCGTGCCTTCGGCACTCAGCCCAAATTCCCCTTCGGGAAACTTTAGATGCGCGCGGAACGTTATATAAAATAGTACCGCAAATAAAGGGGAGGTAAAATATGCAAGTAACAAAACAGATCCATGCAATAAAGATTCCGTTTCAAATACCCGTTGCTCCAGGTAAGACACTCGATCGGTTTGTTTATTCCTATCTCATTTATGATACTGAGATATGCCTAATTGACAGCGGTATTAAGTCTTCAGAACGAGTGATCTTTGACTACATAAAAAAAATGCTAGACGATTTAGGATTGCCCGAAACAGCTGTAAACCCACTCATCGCAAGATCATTTGCGTCACATCTGAAGATCCGTGACAGGAAGAACTTGTAAAACAGTTTGAAATAGAAGGTGTTATCATGCCTGTCATATAGGATTATAAAAGTTAAATCCCGCAAACGTTATCTATCAGCACGAGAATAATATTGGTAGGAGAAATGTATATGGATGGAACTATTCGGGCTAATATTAGTTCGGGATTACATGTTGCAATCGTATTAAAAAAGGACCAAAAAACCGGTAAACTTACAACAGGAGTTGTTCAACACATACTAACGAATTCTCGGACACATCCACATGGAATTAAAGTTCGTCTTGAAAGTGGTGAAATCGGCAGAGTAAAAGAAATTTTAGATCAGAAAGTTTAGATTCAACTAAACAATAATTATCTGTTTTAGCAGCTAATTGACCCAGACGCGCTATCATTTTATTTTGAACTATTCCTTTTCTTTGACATATCTTACCCCCTCGGGTTCTTCATAATTTGTTTTGATAACAATGGTATTGGAAATCCTGTTAAAGAGACGCAACTTACTATTCGGCATAGCCAACCAGCCAACAAGACAATCCAATGGCAGAATAAATGCTTTGCCACAACTTTCTAATGCTGCAACACCGAAATCTATTTTCCTGCCGTTCCGATCTGTAACTTTTAAACCCAATGCCATTTTACCAACAGATTGTCCATTATACCCTTCTAATAAAGTCCAATAAATAAACATCAATACTCCACTAATTCCAAAACTCGCTATGCGGATAAACTCAAAATCCCAAAAAAATCCTGAACTATTTGCTATTAGGCCATATGACCTCCTCTGCATAAGTCCTATAGACATACGACATAAAAAGCATTCCGGATTGAGAGGAGGCGAAAAGAATGAAAGGAAATAAAACTGCATCTGAGAGGTTAAATGCAAAAACGCTCG
>JAUWND010000189.1 GCA_030612835.1 Candidatus Methanophagales archaeon
TCTGGTAGGAGCAATAATAGGCTTTTATAATATTTTAACCAATTTTATTATGTTTCCCAGTCTTTTATGGTGGAATGGAATATTGCATCTGCCTTTAATATCAATATCTGTATATGGTTTAATAATTTCTCTTAGAAAGAAGATAGTAGAATAAACACAGAATGGGGGATATAGGGCGTCAGTTCTTGCAATATAACAAAGGGTATGCTATATCAGCAATATGACCAGACCACCCCTGAATGAAATCTTTAAATATAAGGATAAAAAGACAAAAGTTCAAGCGATCTATAAAGCTCGCCTACATTATGGCTATACTCTAAAAGATATAACAGAATATATTGGCGTACATTATACTACCGTGAGCAGAGCGGTTAAAAAAATTTGGGGGGGAGATGATAAGTGATATTCCAAGACTTGACCCCTTGATACTCTTAATGCTCCCTAAAATAAAAAAATGTGAGTAGAACAACCTTCAAAGTCGCTGGCTGTGACAAGTGCCTTGAATCGAAATACGCAAATGCAATAGAGTCTGGGGTGATGTAAGTGAAAGGAACACATCTAATAACCCGTAAAAAGGTAGTAATCACAAGTATTATGATCCTGATTGCGCTAATCCATTTCTTTACGGGTAGCAATTACAAAGGTCCATACCCAGAATTTGTCAATGGCTATTTGCTCGACATCCTTGTTCCTTTCGGCTTCTACTTCTTATTGTGTCTTATCAAGTTTCCTCTGTTGAAGTCCTGGATTGTCAGGAGTATCTTGGTGTTCGGAGTTGCTTCTTTCACGGAGATTGCACAATTCTTTGGTGTTCCCATATTTGGTCAAACTTTTGATCCTGTGGATTTTGTCATGTTTGGAATTGGGGTCATATTAGCAACCATTCTTGATATCATAGTGTTTCCCCGAATATTTGATTTTTGGACACCCAAAGCCAAAGAGTCTATCTTAAAATAAATAAGGACACATATACCAGCTCAATAATTCGGTAACTTTTAGTGGACAACCTATAGGATCTGAAGAGTTTCTTAACCAGATGGTTAAGGGGCTTTAGGTATTACTATAATAGATAGACTTCTTAATGGAAGACTTCGTAAAAGAGAAAATTAAATCTTGACCTTTCGAGCGAAAAAGGAATAAGTATCTTTCGGAAAGGAGGAAATAAGATCATGGAAAGACAAACGTTTACTTCCATAAAGCTGATGTATCCGGTATTTCTGACTATCTTAGTTTTGTTGCTGTCCGGACTACCCGTCCTAGCTCAAGATATACCGACTGAATCAAACAGTAATGCATCCCTTGGTTCCCACCAGCAAGGACCAACCGATCCGCAGGAACTAGAAGCCTTTATAGATGGCGTAATGGCTGCACAGATGGAGGCTTATCATATTCCTGGGGCAACTATTTCGGTTGTTAAAGACGGGAAACTTTTCTTTGCAAAAGGTTATGGATATGCGGACTTGGAGAGCAGAAAACCAGTGATTGCAAATGAGACGCTCTTCCGTATCGCTTCGATCAGCAAACTGTTCACATGGACTGCTGTGATGCAACTTGCAGAGCAGGGCAAGCTTGATCTCAACACCGACGTAAACACATACCTCACCGATTTCAAGATTCCAGATACCTACCCTGTGCCCATTACACTCGCGCACCTGATGACTCACACACCAGGATTCGAAGATAGGTACATTAGGGTGATGGCACACACTGCTGAAGACATCGAACCACTGGGAGAATATCTGGCGAACGAAATGCCAGCCAGAGTACGCTCGCCCGGCGAATTTACTGCCTATTCCAACCATGGCACAGCTCTTGCCGGTTACATCGTAGAAGAGGTTTCCGGTATGCCCTTTGAGGATTACATTGAGGAAAATATTTACAAACCGCTTGACATGCAACGAAGCACGTTTCGCCAACCGCTGCCACCTAAATTAGCACCCGATTTGGCCGTGGGCTACACCTATGAAAACGGCGCGTACAAGGCGGAGGAGTTTGAATATTTTAACGGCATCATGCCGGCAGGCTCAATGAGCGCGACTTCCACGGATATGGCTAAATTCATGATTGCACACCTCGAAGACGGGCGTTATGGTGAGGTGCGTATACTGCAAGAAGCCACAGCACAGGAGATGCACCGCCGGCATTTTACCCACGACCCTCGGATTAATGGGATGTGCTATGGCTTTTACGAAGGGCGCCTTAACGACCAGAAGATTATCGAGCACGGAGGAGATACGATCTATTTCCACTCCTTACTCGTGTTGCTGCCCGAAGAGAACGTTGGGCTGTTTGTTTCCTTCAACAGTTTAGACACGGAGCCAGAGAATCCCTTGGGCGGGGCTAGGGTCGAACTGCTGCATGCGTTTCTCGACCGCTACTACCCGGTGCCCGATTCGCCTGCACCGCAACCCCCGGTGGACTTCCAGCAGCGCGTAGGACGGTTCACGGGCAGTTATGGAATCACCAGAATCGCATACACCACGATTGAAAAGCTAATAGGTCTCCTCATGATGAAGTATAATGTCAGTGCAACTGGGGATGGTCTCATTTTTCTCTCTAAACAGTGGGTGGAGGTGGAGCCGCTAGTCTTCCGTGAAGTGGGCAGTCAGGAAATCCTGGTTTTTCGTGAAGACAGCCAGGGAGGCATCACCCACATGTTCTTAAGTAAAATGCCACCTGTGGCGTTCATAAAGCTGGCGTGGCATGAAGCACCCATGTTCCACTACATCTTGCTGGGTGTCTCTATGGTCTTTTTCCTGTCAGCTCTAATTTCCTGGCCAGTCAATGCATTGCGCAACAGCCTAAAAAGCAAACATAAGGCTAGTACGCTCCGCGCTCGCCAGGCACGATGGGTGGCCTGGGGAATGAGCGCACTCTACATGCTATTCCTGGTCGGTATGGTGATTATAGTAAGTGATATCTATAGTATAATGTACGGCATTCCCCCGCTCCTGCCTTTTGTGCTGGTGCTGCCACTACTGGCAGTTGTCCTGACGATCGGTGCACTGGGCTTCACCGTGCTGGCGTGGAAGAACCGCTACTGGGGCGTTGCCGGGCGCGTGCATTATACTTTGGTGACGTTAGTGTCGCTGGCATTCATATGGTTCCTGAACTACTGGAATCTGCTGGGGTTCCGGTTTTGACATAGGAGAAACATTTTTGTGCTCGGTGAGGAAGTAGCGATTGCAAACTTGTGGCCAAACTTCGACTAACACGGGGTTGCTGACTTCGCTATATCAGGGGGACGGTGTACCAGCTCAATAATTCGGTAACTTTTAGCGGACGAGCGCCAAGAAGCTCTACATTTCTTACAGGGTGAAAGTCCCTGTTGGGTAAGGTCTAGCCAACCACCCATACCGAGTGTTGCATCAAAATGGGTAACCATTAGATGAAGCGTACACAGGGAAACAGATAGGCCATAGGGAAGACCGTACTTCCTGAAAGTGAATTATACAGCCTCGTAAATAAAGATTAATGCAGATGGCGACCTCGTTTCCGTAACGGAAGCCTATACAAAAGAATCGCATATGGCGAGATTCTAAAGAGGGTCTGTCGGGGTCTTGGCACATGGCATGTCTGTAGAGAGATATAGAGAACTTGGGAGACCCTATAAGCTCCTAAGGTAGGTAAGTCTACCCGAGGAAAAGAGAGGGTGACTGATGGCTTATAGGGAGTCGGATCAGCTCATAGT
>JAUWND010000012.1 GCA_030612835.1 Candidatus Methanophagales archaeon
TGACTAGGATCAATTACATGGTTATTTTCATATAATTCTTTCAGGTCAGTAGTATTACTCACAACAGAACCGACCACACGCATTATGGGCTTGAGACGCTCTTCTTGTTCTAGATGCTCCAAATACTTTCTGTCAACATTATTTAAGCCCCGTTTTTTACAATAATCAATGAATTTGTCGACTTCTAAAGGAAAATTTTGATGAAATGCCTCTTGAAGGATTAGTTCTTTTACGTTCATGTTTCTAAGTAGCACTCTTGTTTATTTATTTTTCAGTTTCATTCTTACATGCAAGATATTCTTTTATCATAGTTCTAATCTCAACGCTGACGTTTGTTGAAGATGCTACACCTACAAATGCTCGAACTGCAGAAGAAACATCACGATGCGAGAATGGAACGAGATAAAGAGCTTTATGAACGGCAGATAAAGCTTGTTGATGCGCAGATTGACAAACTGGTTTATGAGTTGTATGGGCTGACGGACGAGGAAATAGAAATAATAGAGAAATCACTATAAATAGCATGGCTATTAATGTAGCAATCTAAAAACTTTTCAGCGTTTCGCTCTTCTCCGTACTCCTTTTCACTACTTCGTAACCCCTATAACCCCTGCGATTAATGCAGATGCTATTTCTTGGATAAGAAACATCTTTGAACTCGGAACTATCCCCATGCGTGTTCGGTTAAGTATTTATGGCCCAAAAAACCAAAAGAAAAGATTATCATACAAAAAGTATTTTGGACACGGATTAACACAGATTAACGCAGATGAAAATCACAAACTTCTAATTATTTTTGGGTGCTCTGCTCTGCTCTGTGACGGTAAAACGTAGTATGAAAAATAAAAACAAAAAAGATAAATCTGTGTAAATCCGTGTAAATCTGTGTCGGAAATGTGTTGTTATATTATTTTATTTTATTTTTGGGGGTCATTATATATGTTGAACCGTACTTAACCGAACACCTACGGAACTATCCCTTACTTTATCCCCATCGCCTAATCAAATACACCACAGCCACCACACCAATAATAGCGCACAATAACTCAAAGCCGGGTGTAGACGATTATGCGGGTGCTGATGTGGTAATGTTATAATTCTCAAAAGGCTTCATTAAGGGATAATCATCACTTTCATTTTTTTCAGAATCTATGCTGTAATGTATATCTCCAATCCCATCACCTTCTGCATCGGTTCCTTCGTAATCATCCCAGTAGTTGCCTACGTAGTTCGTGTATGCTGTACCGTCGTAAGTGTACACCTTCGCGATAAAGTCAACCACGTATTTGATGGCTTTTCGTATGTTTCCATATTATTAATCGAGAGCACTCAAATTTTTGCCCGTTTTCTCTTCAAATACACTACCACGACTAACATGACTATAGTGGTTAGAACTCCAAATCCCGGTATCTTGGTTTCTGCAACGTCTTTTCGCTTTTCTTCTGGTGTATTCGTGTAGTTCTGAGTTGCTGTAAGGGGTTGCCCTTCGTTTTTAGCCTCGTTTTCAATATTATGATACGGGATTTTTACAGATGTCGATTCTGATTCGTGCTCGTTTATCCAGTTATTAAATACAACCCGGAAATCCGCACTGTTATCCGGTTCTTCCGCTGCTACACTACTGATATTAAATACCACTATCGCAGATCCCCCGGGGTTCATCTCACCAATGTAAACCTTTTCCATTTGTAATTCCATTCCTCTAATATCAGAAGCAACAACAGCAACGCCGTCAACTTTCGCAAATCCACCATTCGTCACTTCCAATTTAATTTCAGCATGTATAAATCCTCTTCATACGGTGCCTTTATTTTAAATGGAAATTCAACTTGTTTCCCTGGTCCTATTGTGCTAGAAGACATATACTTGTCGTACACTTCAAAATTAGATCCTGTGAGAGAAGCTTCACTTATACGTGCAGCCAGTGTATAGCTCCCATCTATTTCTGCTCCCTGACTACTTCTCACTTTTACGCTAAACATGCTACTATACACATTCTCAAGTGTTATTGTGAGCAAACCTACATCACCGGGCATTAACGTCTCTGGGGTAAGTACATAACTGGCTACCATCACTGCAGATTCCGTATATTGATCGCCTCTAACAAACAAGGATTCTGGATCGTCTGCGGAAGCAAGACCCACAGAACCAAACAGCAAGAGCAAAATTGCCAATATACACAAAACTCTCTTTTCCATTCTTCATCCCATCCTTATTCTTCTTTGCAGTTCTTTTAAAAAAAATATACGCATCAATAACCCTCAATCGGGGTAATAAAACACACCCTGCTTGCTAACATTGTAGACCAAGCCACCGCAGAAATTATCCACGTATTCCTGAAGCATTACTTCTGGATGCAAATCCTTAAAATCATCCGGATAGAACCACTTTGCCATCCTCGCGAGACCACAGGGAGATGAAGGCGAGTATGCTATCACGCTACTTATTATATAAACGCAGTTGTCTTCTACTGCTTTAATTTTATCAAAACCAGGTAGATTTAATATGTATTCATATTCATTCGCCATCCCTGTGTCTTTATCTCTCTCATAACCGCCACGGTATGAAAGCCCAACGACAATATCCGGGTCCTCCTCGTAAATATATTCCATACTTAATATTGGATATGCACCAATACTATCTGCTGCTATGTTTATCCCGCCTGCTTCTTCGCATAGTATGCTTATTCCACCCGATTCTGTTGCATATGTCCTCCGTTCCGTCCTTGAATCGTCAAAATCGTTGTTCAGGAAGACTATTGGTTTCTCCGCCTCTGTTTTCGTCGCTATTTTCGCGTTTATTTCGTCAACGTATTTGTCATACCATGCGATATATTTTGACGTATTCGCCCCTTCATCAAGTATATATCCAAGCTTTATCATCTCCTCTCTTAGCGTTTCCGGCTTGAAGAAGTCAAATCGAATGACTTTTATGGTTGACGGGAGTTTATCCTCTAAATATGCCGGACTCGGATCTGCAGTGTATGCAAATACACAATCCGCATCTAATTGCAGCACTAACTCCGGGTCAACCGCACTCCACTTGCCGACCACCGGTAACTTACTCATTTCAGGGAAAAAAGTAGGATACCATTTTAGCGAATCCGTAGCGCCAATAACTCTGTTCTGAGCACCAACGACACGTATTGCTTCCGCACAATTGGAATTTGTTACGATTATCCGTTCTAAGGGCTTGTATATCGTGATGTTGTCCCCGGCGGAATCTACGATACTCCTTGGATACCCCGGATAGGTACCAGTACCCGCACCTGACACAGCCAGGTCAAAATGCTTGCCCACCTCAGCAAAATGGCACGCGGTTAATATTAGCACCAGGATGATAATCACTGCCGGTATCACTCTTGCTTTCATTTTACCAGTACTCCTTCTTTTTTTTCAATACCAAGAAGAGGAACAAAGGAGTACCAATTATTGCAGTCACAATCCCTATCGGGATGACTAAAGGTGCCATGATTGTTCTTGCAACGGTATCGGCAATAAGCAAAAGGACGGCACCGAACATAGCCGAAGCAGGCAGTAAAAACCTGTTATCTGCGCCAATGATCATTCTGCATATATGCGGTGCTACCAATCCTACAAATCCAATTGCTCCGACGAAGCATACGACACCGGCAGTTAGAACTGCAGAAATCATCATTATAAATATCTTTGTTCGCTTGACGTTTACGCCGATGCTTTCCGCTGTCTCATCTCCCGAGTTCAGTATATTGACATCCCATGTTTTCCACATAAGCAGGGGAATACAGCACGCAAGCACGAGAGAAATCGGGAATATATCTTGCCATGAAGCTCGTTCAAGAGAGCCGATTGCCCAAAACTGCGCTACTTTTACCGCATCGGGATTTGCCGGGACTTCTATCAGCATCGTCAACGCACTGAAGATATATAACATTGAGATACCGGCAAGAACCAATACTCCGGGTGTGGGTTTTCGGTAGAGTACGAATGCGAGAACAACAAATGCAGGAATTAGAGCGAAGATGAAGGCATTCCCTATGAGAAGGTATCTATCATCTACAACAACACCGCCGCTACCAAAAATACTGGTACCGAAAATAATCGCGAGAGCAGCGCCAAATGCCGCACCTGATGCAATGCCCATTGTATAGGGCTCGGCCAGCGGGTTCTTTAAAATACCCTGCATCATCGTACCCGCAACGGCAAGCCCTGCTCCTGCGAGGATAGCCAACAAAATGCGCGGTAGTCTCAGATCCCAGACGGCATACTGCTCGTATGATTCCACATTATGGAATAGACAGTGAAAGAGTATAGAATATACCTCAGTGAATGTGATTTGATAAGCGCCAATCGTTGCCGCTATGCCGGCGAAAATAATAACTAAGATGAAGAGAAAGAAGATAAAAAAGATCTTCTTTTTAATAGACTTATTATAGTACGCGGTTACTTGTGCTCTTTCTGTTTTTGTTTTTTCCGGTTTGGATATTGTCTCTCTACTTGCAGTCATTTCTCTCCCACAGGTTTATCAGGTGCGATATAATTCCTTCCGCCATGCGTACTCACGTTCGCTTCCACGCCATAGACCTGTTTTATATTTTCATGCGTGAGTACAGAAGAGGATTGTCCGGTGGCAAAAACCGTACCGTTGTACATTAATAATAGCCGGTCGGTGAATCGTGAAGCAAGATTGAGGTCATGGATAGAGATCATTACCGAGATACCACTTTCTTTCACGACACTTCTTATTACATTCAGCACTTCAAGTTGGTGTCTGATGTCAAGAGCGGAAACAGGTTCATCCAGTAAGAGAATATCCGCTTCTTGCGTCAGTGCCCTCGCTATAAATACTTTCTGCTGCTGACCACCGCTGAGCTCGTTAATGCCTCGCATGGCGAACTGTTCGAGATTCAGCAGTTCCAGCATATCTAAAACCTTCTCATTATCTTCTTTACGACTCCACCAGCCAAAATGCGGCCGTCTGCCCATGAGAACAGTGTCAAAGACCGTGGTGGGGAAGGCTTGTGCTACGCCCTGAGGCACATAGCCTATTTTTTTTGCGCGAGCCGTACTGCTCATCGTTTTTATATCTACCCCATCTACCAGTATGCTACCCTTTTGTGGCGATATAATCCTATCTATGCACCTTATCAACGTAGATTTGCCTGCGCCATTTGGGCCCACCAGGCCTAACACTTCCGATTCTGCTAGCTCCATTGCTACGTCCTTGAGTATGGTCACATTGGCATAGCCAAACTCCATATCCTTTATTTCCAGTCTCATCTTACAAATATCCTCCCTTTTTGCTTAATAGCATGATCAGGAACAAAGGACCTGCTATCAAACTCACTACTATTCCTACCGGAATACTCTCGGGTGCAATAACCGTTCTTGCTACGGTATCGGCACCGAGCAAAAGAGCAGCACCGAAAAAGCCGGCAACAGGAATTAAAAACCTGTTATCTCCTCCCAAAAACATTCTGCATATATGTGGCGTGATCAATCCTATGAACCCTATGGGTCCCGTGAAGCAAACGAGCCCGGCAGTTAGGATTGTAGTAATCACCATTACAATAACTCTCGTCCGCGCGGTATTTACACCCATGCTTTCAGCAGCCTCGTCTCCTGCATCCAGTATATTGACGTCCCATGCTTTCCACATAAGCAGAGGAATAAAACAGATAATCACGATTCCTGCCGGTATCACCTGTGCCCACGACGCTCTTGCAAGAGTGCCAACACCAAATATCACTGCCGCTTGTACTGTTGTGGGCGAAGAAATGAATTGTACCAATCCCTGGAACGCGCCGAAAAGATATAACATTCCAATACCGGCGAGAACCATCGTCTCCGGGGTAGCACGTCTAAAATGTGTCAATAACATAATAACAAACGTAGGAATTAACGCGAAGAAAAAAGCACATCCGACGAGGAGATACTCACTGACAACAGCTCCCTCAGCCAAAAACAGAGCTAAAGAAGCGCCGAATGCTGCGCCTGCTGCAATACCCAATGTAAAAGGGCTAGCAAGCGGATTTTTTAAAACACCTTGCATCATCGTGCCCGCGGCAGCAAGCCCAAACCCGACAAGGAGGGCTAAAATTATACGTGGCATCCTTAGGATCCAAACACTCTCATCCCCTAACGTCTCGGTTGATAGACCATGTAAAATAATTGAATAGACTTCAGAGACGCTGAGTGGGAAGCAGCCAAGCACAACCGCTATGCCCGCGATAACTAAAACTATGACGAAAAAGAGGATAATATATCTTATCTTCTTTCTGATAAATTTATTATAACTCTCTTCTACCTTCTTTCTTCCTAATCTTACTTTTGTCCCAGTCTCGCTACTCATGCTCATTTTGGTTTTGGTTCACGGCACTTACCTTTTTACGCCGCGGTGTCCAAATACATCCATTATCCCTTTTACCGTTCACCTTTTTTCTCTCTAATATCCTTTCTCTTTAATATCTTTTCTCTCTAGGCCCCATCTAGTGTTACGGTATTTAAAGCTTTCGCCTTTTTTTTAAAACATGTAACTTTTTGTGTTACAAATATTAGCTTTTTGGTTAATAAATGCACATTCTGTAGATGTAAAGACATAAACAATGCTCACCCTTCTTTGCTTATTTAATTTTGCCGTTTTGTTTTACTTAATTTAGTATCACAAATCTTATACTCAATATATAACTTCACTTAGAGATTGTTCCTTAAGCGCCTCTTTTATCTCCCTAGCTATTCGCCGACCTGTGCTCATTGGCTCTTGGTATAGCAGTTGCGAGTATGGCGAGCCATTAATGTAGAGGTTCGTGCCCGCGACAATTCTGGCGGAAATCTCGAATGCGATAAACTCCAGATCTTCTGTGCATACTGTCTCTATGCAGAAAGGACCGATTACTCCAGGACTGAACAGTTCCCGAGATGTTCCGATTACTTTCTGACCCATTTCCAGTACTCGCGGTAGGAGCGACTCTCTAATTACGACCGGTAGATTGCCCGTAACCACAAATGAAGGTTCCGGATGACTATCCTGGAGTATATACGATAGCCGAGCGATGCCATCTATGTTTGATTCATAACGGATGTCCATACTGAGGAGTTCCACCCTATCCTTTAACGGAGAATAGAAATAGTGTGGATAGAATCGGGTCCCTATCACATACTCCTGTAGTGTGAATTTCTCTTTATCGCTCAGTTCCAGTTCCTTGTGCTTCTGTTCAAACTCATAGGGATTACTTGCAAGAATATAGCCCTTCCCGCCCTTAGCACCAGGGAATTTCACTATTACTAATCGATCTATATCCTTAGGGTCTTTGAATTCTCGTGGCAGTTTCAGCTCGGCACGTTCCATCCATTCTCGTTCCTTACCGCGATCGGATTCCCAGCCCAGAACCTTTCTATTCCCGAACATGGGTACAGCGAGTTCGTTCTCAATCTTGATAGGCGAGAGATACTCCACAAATGAGCCATGCGGGATAAGAATGGCGTTTTGTGCTATCAATCTCTCTTGAAACGTTTTTTCCAGGACCTGCGTGTATTTTTTGATGGTTAGTACTTCATCCGCCAGCCCGAACTGCCGATAAAGATCTTCTGTGCCTTCTTTGCAGATCACCATATTCTTGAAGCCTTCATCCCTAGCGCCCTTAAGTATCTGGAGTGCGGTATGGCTCCCGATCGTGGCTATGGTGATCCTTTTTTGGTCATAATCGTCCAGAATGCTATGGATTTCGCTTTGGTGTATCATTTCACGTAACCGTCTCTTCCAATCTGTTCTGTTGTATGGCTTTTTTGAGCTCCATTGCTACCCGCTTGCCGACCGAAAGTGACTCGCCGTAGTAGTAGCCCGAATATGGCGTGAACATTGTTCCGGGCGAGCCCTGCACGCGCATGGAGATGTCAAATACAATCGCCTTTTCTGACGGTGGACCGGGAATGAACGCGGACTGTAAAGCAAAAGGGCCGATAATCCCTGGTGGGTACTCCTGCCTTGCCACACGCACGAATTTCTCGCCTAAATCAAATATCTGCTCTAATAGCGATTCCTTCACCGTGCATGATATGTGCCCGGCTTCTATTGCTTTGACATCTATGTACTTCAATGCTTCTAATTGCTGTGATGCTGGAAGGCGGAGAATACCATCTAAATTGGTCTGTCTCCTGGTATCAGTCCCCAAAAGTTCCAGTCGCTGGTCTAAGATCGAATAGAAGTAGTTGAAGTTGGACTGCGTACCCATAACGAACTCTTCGATTACCGCTTTCTTCAGTCCCGCCTCCGTTATCTTGCCCGCGTGAATCATCTGCTCGGAACTCTTATAGAACTCATCAGTGGAAGAAGCGAAGAAGAACGCACGTTCATACGTCCGCTGTGCTTCTGGTGCTTTTACCAGAACCAAACGGTCTATCTCCTCGGGGCTATTATAGGTCCTAGGATATGGAATTCCACCCTTTTCCATCAGATAATACTGGTTCCTATCGGCATCTCGCTCCTCTGCCCGGAGTATGCCCCTGGTGCCAAAGAGCGGCAGCAGGAATTCATCCTCTATCTGGTCAAACCCTACGTACACCTCAAAGGAGCGGTGCGGTATGAAGATAACATTCTGTTCTCGCATTTCCTTCTGCACTCGTTCCTCTGTTATATCAGTGAAGTTATCCAGTATTATTGTCCCGTCCACTATACCAAGCGAGTCTTCCGTACGATAATACCTAGCATAGGTTTGCTCCCGGCCCTTCTGGCACACTACCAGCGTTCTGAAGCCCAGGTCCTTCGCGCCTCTGCATATATCCAATGCGGAATGTGACCCCAGAACGCCTATGGTCACCTCATTCAGGTTGTATTCATCTAAAACTTTCTTTATCTCTTCTCGTGAAATCATAAGGAACACCTGTTAAATATTTGTGTTTGGTATAAAAAAACCTTTCTATCAAACTTAAACTTGACGTTCGGAATTATATAAAACAAGGAAAAATTTAACAGCACCATTTTTCCCTTCACTGTCTTTCTATTATGAAAGAGCGGTGATGGATGAAGTAACACGACATCATAGACTTCAGTCGGGAATATTTATATAACAGATTTAGTTAGTTTTATGTGGAGATACATAAATGCGTGATGATATTGGGCTGTCACTGGATGAACTTAGGGCACACCTGGAAAAAGAAGGTATTCATCCGTCATACCATCGGTTGAAGATTCTGGAATATCTGATGAGCCACAGGACTCATCCAACCGTTGAGCGGATACATAATGAACTTTCAAAAGAGATACCAACACTATCAAAAACGACCGTTTATAATAGTCTAAAACTTTTTGTGAGCAAGGGCATTGTCCAAGAGCTGACAATAGAAGAGAAAGAAGTGCGATACGATGCCGATACAAAACCACACGCGCACTTCAAGTGTATTGAGTGTGGGTGCGTGTATGATGTAGCACTGGAATCTACAATCTTTGAGCATGGGATGGTAACAGAAGAGGGTCATAAAGTTATAGACTGCCAGGTTTACCTTAAAGGCATTTGTAAAGATTGCTTAAAAAGTGCCAAAAATTAAATTAGATTCTTGTTCGGGTGTCTGGCCGGTTTTGTCACTGGATTAATTGCCGGGCTAAAAGAGAACATAAGGCGTGTGCTCGAGCCTATGCGCTGGTTGTTGATGTGTGTGCAGCCCGTTGTTCTGGTGGCGGTGTGCATGATCTGGTTTGGTATGGTATGGTATGGTATGGGAAGTGCGCAGACCATCTTTGCTACATCGCTTTTGATCCTCACGATTATGTACGTCAATACGATCACGGGCATAGAGTCTTTGGAATCGCAGATTTTAGAGATGGAAGGTGGAGCAGAAAAGTTTTATAATTATTACAACTATATACGTAATGCAACGTGCATAATAAATATGAGGCGAGATGAGAAATGGTTTGGCGAAGGAGATATATATGGGACCCATTTGAAGAGCTAAGAAGAATGGAAGAATTTGTAGGCCGAGCGTTTGGAGAGACAGGACCCGAGTATTTTGGTCGGCAAGCACTGCCGGGAGCTACTGGAGAAGAACTCGCAGAGACCGCAGCACCCTATGTGGATATAAAAGAGAAAGAGGGCAAGATTATCGTGACTGCCGATATACCTGGCGTTGAAAAGGGCGACATATCTATAAATATCAGGGGCGATACGCTCGAAATCAGCGCGGAGAAGAAGGAGGAAAAGGAAGAGGATGAAGAAGGTTACATCCGAAGAGAAAGGCGTTATAAAAAATTCTACCGGTCTATACCGCTGCCCACGGAGGTGGACAAGGATAATGTGGATGCAACATTCGAGAATGGCGTACTCAGGATAGAGATGCCGAAGCTAGCAATAGAAGAGGTGAAGAAGATCGAGGTGAAATGAATATCCGTGCAAAAAAGGAGAAACCTTAAATCCTCCTTTCCCTTTTTTTTCTTTTTGTGCTGTGAATGTGAAGAGAAGTATGAGGTGACGAATGTTAGAAATAAAAGATTTGACTGTGGAAGTAGAAGGTAAAGAAATAATACGTGATTTAAACCTTAATATAGAAGAAGGGGAGGTGCACGTATTATTTGGGCCCAATGGCTGTGGAAAGACAACACTTCTGATGACCCTACTTGGTTTTCCCTGTTATAAGGTCACAAGAGGGATTATAACGTTTAAAAGCGTTGATATAACCAATTTACCTACTAACGAACGTGTGAAATTAGGTATGGGTATGTCATTCCAGCATCCACCTGAGATAAGAGGAGTAAAGCTCGGTGATATGGTGAACATTGCACAGGGAAGAAAAGAAGATGAGATAGACGAAGATGTGATTGCGCTTGCAAAAAGGCTAAACATCTCGATTGATTTCTTGAACCGGGATGTGAACCTTGGCTTTTCGGGCGGAGAGGTCAAAAGGTCGGAGATACTGCAATTGCTCGCACAAGCCCCGGACTTCATCATGTTCGACGAGCCCGATTCAGGCGTGGATGTCGAGAACATAGAGCTCATAGGCAAGATAATGAGTGAGCTTCTGGATAGGAACAAGATGCCGAGCAAAAGAGATAAGTCAGGGCTTATAATTACGCATAGCGGGTCCATAATGCGTCACATAAAGGCAGACCGTGCACATGTGATGCTTGGAGGCCGAATAGCCTGCTCTGGAATGCCGTATGAGATAACAAAGAACGTCATGGAGAATGGTTTTGAAAGATGTGTAGAGTTATGTGCTCGCAGTAAAGAGGTAGATGCGGAATGACGAAGAAAGAGACGATTGAGCGTGCGGAACGTGCAAAGACGAAAAAAGCAGCTTTAGGCGAGGATATTGCGATTGACGCTTATATCGTCGGGAAAGAACACCCGTCTTTGAACTCACTGGATGAATTTCCGGCTGAGTATCAGCAGGACCTGCTCGATGCAGGCATTGAACCTACAGAGAAAGACCGGTCTGGTTCATTTTTACAGCGAGACTGTTCCGTGGTGTTTTCAACGGCTAAATATCCTGGTTTGGAGCTCATGAGCACGACAGATGCATTAAAGGAACATGATTGGCTAAAAGAGTATCTGTGGAAGGCAGTTCCAGTGGACCAAGATAAATACACCGCGGAAGTCGAATTAGGGCAGACACATGGGTACTTTATCCGGTCGGAAGCGGGCAAAAAGGTAACTATGCCGGTGCAGTCCTGTCTCTTCATCTCTTCCGATAAAATCGGGCAGAAGGTGCACAACATCATAATTGCAGAAGAGGACTCGGAACTGCATATCATCACCGGTTGTTCTGTCTCCCATGCGGTCAATTCAGCACTCCATCTTGGTGTGTCTGAGTTTTATGTGAAGAAAGGTGCGAAGATCAAATTTACCATGATACACAACTGGAGCCGTGGCATGGAGGTCAGACCGAGAAGTGCTGTGATGATTGAGGATGAAGGCACATTTATCAGCAACTACATCTTAATGACACCTGTTAAATCGCTCCAAATGTATCCTACCGCTTATTGCGTGGGTAGAAACGCAAGGGCAACATTCCAGACAATTATATATGCTCATGGAGATACAAAGATTGATTCGGGGTCGAGGGCGGTGCTTCGGGGCGAAGGCAGCAGGTCAGAGATCATATCGCGGGTGATTGCTACCGATAATGCGCAGGTCATCGCACGTAGTGACGTCATTGGGGAAGGGACAAATGCAAAGGGGCATATCGAGTGTCGGGGCTTGATGCTTTCTGATACTGCGGAACTAGATTCGATTCCAGAGCTCAAAGCGACACGAAAAGAGCTGGACCTTTCTCATGAAGCTGCGATAGGCAAGGTTGCGGAGGAGGAGATTCAATACTTGATGGCAAGGGGATTGAGCGAGGAGGAGGCGACATCAGTGATTATTCGCGGGTTCTTGAATGTGGACATTACGGGTCTTCCGGATGCACTTGCACGGGAGACGAAGAAAATGTTTGATATGTGTCTGGAGAAGGTGATGTAAAATCTTTCTTTCAGTGAAGCTTTTTCCGTAAACGCTTTTTTAAAGAGTTTAAAGAAAGCTTTACCAAAGAACATCATACTTTATATGCAAAAATAAATAAGGAAAAACAATCAACCAGAAGGGAATTGGTTGTGGGAGTGACTATTATGAGCGGAAAGAGATTGAAGGCACTTGAAATAGCCATAAAACTTTTTGGTATCTCCGGGAGTCCAAGAATAGCCGCGACCGATTGGATAATTAAAGAAGCGTTACGGTATGCAGAAGAGAAATGGAATGCAAAGACGCGATACTTCTCTGTTCGCGGTAAGAAGCTCAACTTCTGTCTGCACTGCGCCCACTGCATCAAAGAAGGAAGTTGTATTCATGACGATGCGATGAAAGATATATATTCGGGATTTGAATGGGCTGATGCCATTTTGATTGGAACGCCCGTATATCAGGGGACACTCAGCGGTCAAGCAAAAGTGGTCCTCGATCGTATGAGGGCATTTGCGGCGAGCAATCCCCACGGGCTAAGGGGAAAAATTGGAGCAGCAGTTGCTGATGGCGGCGACCGCATAGGCGGTCAGGAACTTGCAATCCGGGCTATCACAGACTTTTATGTGATAAATGAGATGGTTCCCGTAGGTGGGGGATCTTTCGGTGCAAACCTCGGTGCCACCTTCTGGTCGAAGGATAAAGGTGCAGATGGTGTTAAAGCTGATAAAGAAGGCTTAAAAAGCCTTTATAAGACGGTTGATCGACTTGTGGATGTTTGGTTTATGATGAATAAAATAGGAGGTGAAAGAGAAGGTGGAAGGAAAGAGCTTTGAAGTGGGTAAGCATATTAGGATAGCATGGGGGATTACAGGCTCCGGAGATAAGTTAACTGACTGCGTGACTTTTATGCACGAACTCACAAAGAAGTACAACTTAGATGTTCATGTCTATCTCTCGAAAGAGGGCGTGGTGGTTTTAAAGTTCTACAAGCTATTGAAAGATGTTAAAGATCATTTTCCAAAGCTGAATACAGAAAAAGGACCAAATACCCCTTTTCTATCAGGAAAAATACAGTTAGGCACATACGATTTCGTTTTGATCGCGCCTGCTACGGCGAATACGGTTGCGAAGATAGCATATGGCATCGCCGATTCGCTAATTACAAATTCGGCTGCACAAGCGATGAAGGCGGACGTGCCTGTCTATATCTTCCCCGTGGATCAGAAAGAAGGTGAAATTTTAACAACGCTTCCCAACGGTAGTAACTTGAAGCTACGAATGCGGAAAGAGGATGTGGAGAACGTAGAGAAGTTGCGAAGGATGCGTGGTATCTCTGTCTTGAATCGAATGGAGGAGCTAGAAGAGGTGGTGAAGAAAATATAACACTATGGTACATTTAGATAGGGATAAAAAAGCCGCTTTGGTATCCATAGTAGTAACAGCCTTTCTCGTAGTCATAAAATATACCATTGGCGTCCTTTCCGGAAGCATTGCTTTGATTGCAGATGCCGTTCACTCTTTTACGGATGTTATAAGTTCCATAGGAGTCTTTATCGGTCTTAAGATTTCAAGTCGAAAGCCCACAGAAACTTTTCCATACGGATTTTACAAAGCAGAGAATATAGTAAGCTTGTTCCTTGCACTTGCGATCTTTTATGCAGGATATGAGATTGTTCTCACATCGGTCGAGAACTTTGAAGCGGGTGCACTGACAAAGGTTCCGGCTGCGATCTCAGTTGCACTGGCATCGCTAGTGCTCACATTGCTTTTGAGCAGTTATAAGCTCAAGGTCGGTCGAGAGATGAACTCGCCCAGCTTAATCGCCGATGGCAAACATACAAGAGCAGACGTTTATGCTTCCGCAGTCGTATTGTTTGGCATAGTGGGCAATTATCTAGGTTTCTATTCACTTGACCAGATGGCGGGTATTCTGATCGCTGTATTCATCTTCAAATCAGGTTACGAGATATTAAAAGATTCGTTAAAGGTCCTTTTGGACGCATCCATAGATTATGAGAGCCTTCATAGGATAAGAGAGATAGCCTCTGAGGTTCATGGCGTCAGAAAAATACACTCATTGAAGGCGAGAAGCTCTGGTAAATACATATTTGTAGAGCTGGAAATAGAAACGAATCTGAGAGACCTTGAAAGGGCACATCAACTGAGCGATAAGATCGAGGAGCAGATAAAATCCGAGCGGAAAGACGTAGATAAGGTTATAATACATATAGAGCCGGTGGAGAAGGAATTTATACGGTATGCTGTCCCATGCACGGAAAATAACGGTCTGCGATCTAAAGTCTCTATGCATTTCGGTGGGGCAGAATATTTCTGTATATTTGATATAAAGACAGAAGATGGAGAGCTGACCGACATGAGATTCATAAAAAATCCGTTTATTGCATTAGAAAAAAGAAAGGGGCTTAAGGCCGCTGAACTTCTGGTTGCAAGTGAAATAGATAAATTAGTTACAAAAGAGAGCATAGCAAAAAAGAGCCCGTTCTATGTCTTGGAAGATGCTTATGTAGAGTCTGATGTGACAGATGCGGATACTATCGGAGAGGTCGTCGACAACCTTTTTTTTGTATAAATAAAAATAGTCCTAAAATTTAGTAAATTAATTATTGGTGTGGGGACATAGACGGATGAATAGAAGAGGTAAAAAAGAAGAAATTGGAGACTGTTTTCAACAAGAGACGAAGTATCAACGAGGACATCTTCCCGCGTGGTACTTAGATTGGGCGTGCAAACCAGATACGTATAAGCGGTACCCCTCCGCGCCAAAAGTCCAGCTCGAACCACCGAAAGAGGAAGGAGGAGCACCGTTATGGGAAGTCATGAGACACCGCCGAAGCGTTCGAAACTTCAACAATGAGCCGATGACAAAATCAGAACTCTCTCAACTCTTGTGGGCAGCACAGGGTATTACCAACCCCGAATCGGGGTTCCGAACCGCGCCATCAGCCGGAGCGTTGTATCCCGTAGAAACATATCTCGTGATTAATCGCGTGGAGCACATTGACCCAGGAATTTATCATTATGCAGTGGATATGCATGAGCTCGAACAGTTACAAGCGGGAGATTTTCGTATCCCGGTTGCACAGTCTGCTCTCGATCAAGAAATGGCGTACCATGCAAGCATGGTCTTCATCTGGACTGCCATCTTCGAACGTTCAAAGTGGAAATACAAGCAAAGAGCCTACCGCTACATATATTTGGATGCTGGACATATAGCACAGAACGTGGCGTTAGCCGCAGTTGCATTGAATCTCGACAGTTGTCAGGTGGGTGCGCTCTACGATGACGAAGTAAACGCTTTGTTGGGCGTAGATGGCACAGAGGAGAGTGTGGTTTACATGACGGTTGTTGGAAAAGCAAAATAGATTTTGTCCGCCTTGAATTGTTCGACACGCTTATTTTCCAGATTCACGTCCTTAAAATCATCTATATTCTTAATGTCCTTCTCGGAGCTATGTACAATGGATAGAATAGGCCATTTCCATTCTCATCTATGGTATTAATATCGCTGGGAAAGTTATGTAACTAAACGAATACACTATTTTGATACACGATGGAAAAACTTAAGCAGCTGAAGAAAAAAATAGAAGAAAAAGAGAACTTACTTGTTGCTTTCTCTGGTGGTGTGGACAGTGGCTTTCTGCTTAAAGTAGCCCATGATGTACTTGGTGAAAAGGTATTAGCAGTAACTGTATACCGCGAACTGTTCCCGAAAAGGGAATTAGAAGAAGTCGAGAGCTTTTTAAACCTCTCAGGTATACTTTATAAGATAGCGCCGTTCTATCCGCTAAGAAACGACAATTTTGTCAGAAATCCGTATAATCGATGCTACTATTGCAAGCGTGATTTTGCGATGATATTAAAGGAAATCGCGACTGAGAAGGGCATATCAACCATCGCAGAAGGTGTTACCTCTTCCGATATTGATGAATACCGACCTGGCATTGCCGCATCTAAAGAGGAAGGTGTATGGCATCCTCTTGTTGAGGTTGGCATTACAAAACACGAGGTAAGGCAAATAGCGAAGGATATAGGACTTCCTTTTTGGGATAAACCCCCTTCTCCTTGTTTAGCTACAAGGATAGAATACGGAGAGCGGATAACGCTGGAAAAGCTTAAGATGATAGAAGAGGCAGAGGATTTCTTGAAGGATTTGGGGTTCAAGCAACTTAGGGTTAGACTGCATCGTGGCGGTATAGCGCGGATAGAGGTGGATAAGGAAGAACTGGCTGTTTTTTTTGATACTAACGTGCTTGAAGGGGTATCCAAGAGATTAAAAACGCTTGGGTTCAATTACGTCACGCTTGACCTCGAAGGATTCCGGAGTGGAAGTATGGATACAGGTAAATAAATCCGTGCAATCCGTATAAATCTGTGTCGGAAATTTGTTGTTATAGATCATTATTTATGTTGTGTCGTACTTAACCGAACACCTATGGCATAATATCACGCCAACATCTTTTCTACTTCGGCGATCGGAACCCGAACCTGCTTCATCGTATCTCTTTCCCGTATCGTCACTGCATCATCATCCAGCGTTTCGTAATCTATGGTGATACAGTATGGCGTGCCTATCTCATCCTGACGCCGATACCGCCTCCCAATACTGCCAGATCCATCATATTCAACGGATATTGATGCATCGCGCAGATTTTGAAACACTCCCCTCGCTTTTTCTTTCAACTCGGCCTTGTTAAGTAAAGGAAACACAGCCGCTTTTATCGGTGCGAGTTCGGTTTTCAACTTCAGCACTTGCCGGTTCTCTTTACCCACTTGCTCTTTATAATATGCACTCTCCAATAGCGCATAAAATATCCGGTCTATACCGTAAGAGGGCTCAATTACATGCGGTATTATCTTTCCCTGCTCTGTACGCACACTCATATCGGTATTAGAAGAAGATGCATGCGCTTTGAGGTCATAATCACCTCTATCTGCCACCCCTACTATCTCCATCCAACCATATCTATCACTAAGGAACTCGGCATCCCAGCAATCGATAGCATAATGTGCCATCTCATCACGCTGATGCTGCCTGAACCGTAGCTTAGCACGAGGAATACCTAGCCCCTCTAAGAACTCGTCCACCTTCGCTATATGATACCCTAAATACTCATTTGCAATTATCCCACTTCTAACAGCTTCTCCTACGCTCTTATCCTCGTAATTCTCAATGCCTAATTCGTAATTCGTATTTGAACTCGCCGGAAGGAGCCGCAGCTTCCTATCCGCCACAGCTTCAAATTCAGGATGGCTGTTCTTCTCACTCGGTGCTACAAACACCTCTACCTCTGCTAGTGTGAACTCGCGTAACCGAATAAGGCTTTGCCTTGGTGAAATCTCATTTCGATATGCCTTCCCTATTTGTATTATCCCAAAGGGCAGTTTATCCCGGTTGAATCGCAGCAGACGTTGAAAATTGAGAAAGATACCCTGTGCCGTTTCAGGTCGCAGATACGCTTCACTTTTCGTACTTTCTTCGCTACCCGCTTTAGGCACGCCTATTCTCGTCTGGAACATCAGACTAATTTCGCCTGCAGCTTCAAGCACACCACCACAGTCCGGGCATCTTTTACCTACATCCAGATCTTCAGCTACCCGAAAGAAGTTCTTACAGCGTGTACACGCAACTGTCGGATCTGTGAAGCTTTCTAAGTGCCCCGACGCCTCAAATACGCTTCGTGGTACAACACTAGTCGTTTCTATCTCGTAAAAGCCTTCCCTCATATAAAAATCCCGCCATTGGTTTTCTATCCGCCTTTTTAGCCCTGCACCTAACGGGCCGTAATCATAAAAACCCGCAGCCGCACCATATATCTCAAAAGCCTGCCCTAAATAGCCCCTTCTACGTGCAAGCTCGGCCACCTCATCTTTCGGCGCGCCTTTACTACTTCTTGTGTCGGTCATTTTTTATTGATTTCAGCTCATACCTAGCTCTTTTCTGCTTAAAAAGCGCACCAAAAAAGGTTATTGCACCGTACCTTCAAATAAAACCCGCAGCAGGTCTCTATCAATAAGCATGCCGGTCAATTTACCCCGTGCGGAAATAACAGGAAGCTGGTCAAATTTGTTCTCACTCATCTTCTTTGCGCAATCACTCACCTCGCTATTACGCGTTACTGTAATCACAGCCTTTACCAATACTTCCTTCACAAGCTTATCCGGTAATTTTATCTTTGATACGTCATAATACAATCTCATCGTGTCCCTCATCCCCTCCCAGCTCCATGCATCATCGTCCGAGCCCAAAGATAAGTCGGATTGTTCTGTTGTATCCTCTATCACCGCTACATTTATCAAATCCAGGTCGGTTATCAGCCCAACCAATTCAAGCTCCAAATTTAGCACTGGCGCTGCTTTTACCCGTGCAAGCTCCATTATTCTACCCACAACTGATAGCGGCATATCGTCCCATACCGCCATGGTATTATCCCCTATGTAATTGCTTATGGACTCTTTATAGTCTCTCTTCGCAATTTCTCTGATGATGTCAGCAATAGTTATAAGCCCTACGAGCTTTTCACCTACCACCACCGGCAAACGACGTATTCCATGCGAAAGGATAATCTCCGCCGCTTCTGCAATGGTCGCTTCAGGACTAATTATAATCGGATTCCTGTGCATCAGTAACGCTATTTGATTCTCATCACGATTGCTTAACACGTCTTGTCTCGTAACTACACCCACTACTTGCCCTTCTTTAAGAACCGGAACCCCTGAGATGTGTTTGCTCTTGCATACCGCCATCAACTGCTCTCTCGTTCCCGGAACTGTAACGTAAGCGACATTATCTACCATTACATCCCTTACTTTTGTCCCTTCGCTTTCTTTCCCTTTCATATCATCATTATTTTCTAAACACTACTATTTTACATCTACCTTGTATTTACCATCATAGACTAAAAAAGATATCTCCTTGCCCTGTTCAATTCTGCCCTTCTCCAGCAAATCTGCAGGTATCTTGATTTCTGTGGTCGTGTAGTCTTCAAGATCCATAATTTGCGCCGTATCTCCCAAAACAGAGAGTATCTGGCCATTTTTTCGCTCTATTACAGGCACGTAAATCTTCGCAGTAACCGGCTGAATCGCTGTTCTTTTTTGTGAATCAAAGACACCAATCCCTTCTATCCTCGCTTTTGCTGCTCCATGCTTTCCTGGTTTTGATGTTGACATGTTTACTATCGTGCACGGTTCCTCATCTAAAATAACATATTTCCCTTCCTTTAAAGTCCTCACCTCTGTTAGCCCCTTCATATTTATGTCATAACCTCCCTTCCCCCTTCTTTCGGATATTTTCTCTTCATTTTCTCTTTTTTAAATATTATGCACACGACAAGTTTATAAATACCCGACACATATCATCAATTGTTGGTAGTCTCCTAAATTTCATGGCCTATCTTAAACATCAAAAATTCCTTCCACGTCCACGGATGTTTAGTAATTCCCTCTGCCATGCATGGTGTACTCTCGATGTTTCTGATCCCCATAGGAGTTTTAATCGTCAATGCGGAATGGGTTCAGATAAAATTGGTGTAGCACTGGTAGAGATCCAGATGATCGTCCAACATCTCCTTGCATTTCAAGAAGCGGAGACTTTTTTTACGAACGACCACATCTCATCCACTTGTATCTGGGTCAATCCCACGTTGGTTATCAGATAATCTGTTACTTCTCTTGCGTGTCTGGCAAGATCTTCGATGACATCCGATACGGTGTCTCTGTGAATCTCCATTATGTGTTCGATCGCCCTGACACAGACACCATTTTTCTCAACCAGTAACTTGCATATCATGACGATCTGTTCTTCCATAAGGTGTCTGTTGTAGAATACCGTGCCTTTAGTCTCCGGGAATCTCACACCACAGGTCTTGCATTTGAACATTTGGTTGCCTTTGACATTGAACCCTTTCTTGATGATGTTGCCAGCGTTTCTCTTTCGATTATTGGGTCTAATATATTAAATTCCATATCGCTATTGCCGTGGACAAAGAAGGAATAACACCTGCCTTGGTTAGCTTAGATGGCTTTTAGAGGAAATAGTATGGGCTATACAGGATGAATACGACTATAATGAGAAAAATTAAAGGCATGGAAAAATTATAAGGGATCAGATGAAAGCATGTAGCAAGCAAATTACAAACTCACTTCTTATACCTCATCTTCTTCCGCCTTTTCTTCAACTTATGCTTTCGCATCTTTGCTACCTTTCTCTTCTTTCCGCAGGGAATTTGTAATCACCACCTTTCATATCTTTTATTCATAGCTTTTTAATTAGATAAATATAAATGTTAGGGTGGAGATGAGATGGGTAGAATAGAGAGAGCACCGATGTGGATACTGAACTACAAGGAAAGAATAGAGCAAGGGACCGTAACGGTGGAGGCTATTTTAGAGGAGGAGAACAAGCTAAGGGCAGAGTCAATAAAGATATCATCGGTGACGAGAGCGATAAATGCGATGGGCTGCCAAATCACAGGATTACGAAGAGAGAAACAGGTTGACGTAGAGAGAACGAAAGCGGACAGAGAAGCGGGGCGATCAATTGAAAAGGGATCCGAGAGAATAGTGGGCGGACCGGATTGGCTGCAGAAATACCGTGAACGGATAGAGAAAAAAGCGATAAAGGTGGAAGACATTTTAGAGGAAGAAAACAAGCTAAGAGAACAGCCGATAAAGCTGTCAACCGTGACGAGAGCGGTAAATACAATGGGTTATCCGATTACTGACTTGCGAAGGGGGAAGAAATCAGAACAAGGGGCAGCAGTAGGTGGCGGGGAGAAGAGCGAGGGCGAAGCGATAAAAACGAGATTTGAGCGAACAGGGAGTGGGCCAGGGTGGCTGCAGAAATACCGTGAACGGATAGAGAACGGTAGTATAACGGTGGAGGGCATTTTAGAGGAAGAAAACGAAATAAGGAGCGAGCCGATAAAGATTTCTTCGGGGACGAGAGCGGTAAATGCAATGGGTTATCCAATTGTTGGCTTGCGAAGGGGAGTAAAAGCGGAAGCGGAAGCGGAAGCGGAAGCTAAAAAGTCCTTTAAACAGGGTGAAGAGCCGGGAAAGATGGAGAAAGGGCCAGGATGGCTGCAGAAATATCGTGAACGGATAGAGAACGGTATGATAACGGTGGAGGGCATTTTAGAGGAAGAAAACGAAATAAGGAGCGAGCCGATAAAGATTTCTTCGGTGACGAGAGCGGTAAATGCAATGGGTTATCCAATTGTTGGCTTGCGAAGAGAGCGGAAGGGCGAAGTTAAAAAATCGGAAAAGCCAAAAAATGCTGGCACCATAGAGCCTCAATATTTTGGTATTGACAAAATATCGGAAGAGACGGAGAAGCGATTTATATCAATCAAGAAGAGCTGGGAGGAAGAGTTAGGTAAATCCTTGAATAACGACTATTTTGTAAATGTACTCATTGCATTAGCAAAGCTCGTTGAGTATGGGAAAACACTTACGCCAGTGGTAAGCTAAGCGAAAACAAAGTAAAGTAAATGAAGATAATGGTGGCGGAGTATGCCGTTGGTAAAGGTGGGGGCAAATTAGTAGCGGAAGGAAAAGCGATGCTAACAACGCTAAAAAATGGCTTTTGTGAGTTAGGACATGAAGTTATCTATCCTGAGGCCGTAACTGATTTTGGAGTGGCGGTGGATAAGCTATCAAAGGAAAGCGATGCAGGCGTCGTTATCGCCCCCGATGATATGCTATGCGAGTTTACAAAGCTCGTAGAATCGAATACTGTCAATTTGGGCTGCCCTTCGGATTCTGTTAAAATCTGTGCCGACAAGAAGCAGACAATAAAGGTATTACGCGAGGGGGGTATACAGGTGCCGAGAATTGTGTCAAAGGAAGAGGTGGCGAGTGAGCAAAGATACGTGAAGAAGCCGAGATATGGGTGTGCATCGGAAAACGTCTTCATACAGAAGGGCAAAGATATATGCCCCACGCCAGACCATATTATAACGGAATATATAAATGGTGATGATATAAGCAGCAGTGTAATAATCGGTAAATCTTCGGTGCTGCCTCTGACGATAAACAAGCAATTTATAAGAGTTGATGGCGAAAGGCTACGATATGGTGGCGGATTAGTGCCTTATTCAATAGAGCAAGAAGCGGAGAGCGAGATAATGCGCATGAGTGAGAGGGTGGTAACCCTGCTTCACTGCGAGGGATATGTGGGAATAGACTTCATATTGGGTGATGATGGGAGTGCCCATGTGGTAGAGGTAAATCCTAGACCTACAACATCCATTGTAGGTATAGCGAAAGTATTAAATTATAGCGTAGCCGATTTGATTTTAAGAGCGAAATTTGGATCTTTACCTATGCCCAATGAAGTTAAAACCGAAGGATCGTTTATCTTTGAACTCTCTTAGAGTCATTATCATTAATCAAAGAAACTTTAAAAACTAATGCTTTTTAGGTAGGGTGAAAAGATGCATAAAAAACGAAAGATTGCAAACATAGCGAAAGATGTCCTGGATCTTATCATGGAAGTAAGCAAATATAATCATCCGAAAGAGTTTATCGGGCTGTTGTGCGCTGAGGATGACCTCATAACCGACATTTTATTCCTTCCCGGCACTATTTCATCCGATGAGAATGCAATTATACGATTGGATATGCTACCAATGGGTCTTAGCTACGTAGGGTCTGTTCATAGTCATCCGCACCTGACAGTTATGAAACCGTCAGAACAAGATCTTTTTATGTTTTCTAAGACAGGAGACAGTCATATTATCTCTTTTTACCCATACGAAGAGCACTGTTGGAGATGTTATAATTCGAGGGGGGAGGGGAGAGAACTAGAAATAGTGGAGCGAGATACAAACGAGTTAGAAGTGGGCGAAGAATGGTACGAGTTCTAGCAACAGGGACATTTGAACTACTGCATCCAGGGCATTTACTCTATTTGGAGGAAGCGAAGAAGTTAGGAGATGAGCTTTTTGTAATCGTTGGAAGAGATGTAAACGTGAGAAAGCGAAAAAGAATGCCGATTATATCTGAGGAACAGCGGTTGAAGATGGTATCGGCTTTAAAGGTGGTAGATAAAGCGATGTTGGGTAGCGAAGAAGATATGTATGAACCTTTATATAGTATAAAACCGGACATAATAGCAATAGGATATGACCAGGGTTTTGATGAAAGGTCGCTGGAAAGGGGGCTTAGGGAAAGGGGATTCAACTCGAAAGTTATCCGCATAAAAGAGCATGATTCTAATGCCTTCTGTAAGGTTGAAGCGATAATAAAGCATATATCAAAATTGGTAGAGGTAGAAAAATGGAAGAAGAACGTGGATTGACTCGAATAGGGGTATCATTGCCATCTAATCTGTTGAATAAGTTTGACAAGATAATTAGAGGGCGGGGATATTCCTCAAGGTCTGAAGGGATAAGAGATTCTATTAGGGCATATATAATAGAATATGAGTGGATGGAGCGCGAATCGGGAGAAGAGATAGGGACCATAACCTACCTCTACGACCATAGTCAAAGAGGATTGGGTGATGAGCTAACGAAGGTGCAGCATCGTTACCTAGGTATGATAAGAACGTCGACTCACATCCATTTGGACGAAGAGAATTGCTTTGAAATCGTAGTGATGAAGGGGGATGCGAAGAAGATAAAGACGTTAGCGGAAGATATAATGAGTCTTCGTGGGGTAAAACATGTAAAGTTGACGACAACACATGGGGGAATATAAGTAATGGATATAATGGATCAGGTAAAGAAGGGAACAACTACCATCGGCTTGATATGTGGTGAAAGTGTAGTATTGGCGAGTGAGAAGCGTGCGACAATGGGCTCGTTTATTGCTTCTAAAACAGCAAAGAAGATATATCTGGTGGACGACCTCATAGCTATGACAACAGCAGGGATAGTGGGCGATGCGCAGGCACTGGTTAGGATAATGACGGTGGAATTGCAGCTTTATAAGATAAGGAGAAATGAACCTATGACCGTAAAAGGAATCTCAACGCTATTATCCAATGTGATGAATGGGCAGAGGTACTATCCGTATATTGTACAACTCCTTATAGGTGGCATAGACAGAAACGGAGCGCACTTATATACAATAGACCCGTTTGGTGGTAATACAGAGGAGAGTGAAATTGCAGCTACTGGCTCTGGTTCTCCTATTGCATACGGTGTGCTTGAAAATAGATATACAAAGGATCTCTCGTTGGAGAAAGGGACATCTCTTGCGATACAGGCACTGTACTCCGCGATAAAGAGAGATAGCGCCTCGGGTGAGGCGATAGAAGTGGTGACGATAACAAAGGAGAAGTATGAGTCGATAAGCGAAGAAAAGATAAAGGAATTAAGGACGTCTTCGTAATCAACGTTTTGTTCTTGAAGCTTTTATTATTTTATTAGGTCAAGAGGCTATATGAGCTAAAGGTAGAGTATCGTTCTAAGCTATGGAATTAAGATAGAGATAGGGATAGCAATGTCAGCAGAAGGAAAGCTTTCAGAATTAAAGAAACGAATAAAAGAGATATTACAGGATGACGTGAGTATTTCCGGAGTGGAATTTGAGGGACCGGAACTCGTCATATACACAGAGGACACGCTGAAATTCGTTGATGATGGCGCCATGGTTAGGACATTGGCGAAGGAGCTGAAGAAGAGGATTTCCGTTAGACCAAGTAGTAACATATTAATGGAGCAGGAGAAGGCATCTAAGGTTATTTACGATATTATACCCGAGGAAGGTGGTATAAAGGATATTTATTTCGATATGGACAAGGCAGAGGTGATAATAGAGGCAGAAAAGCCCGGGTTGGTGATAGGCACTCATGGGGCAACACTTAGAGAAGTCGCAAAGGTGATTGGATGGCGCCCTAATGTTATCAGAGCACCACCTATACAATCTTCAGTAATAAGAAATATACGGCGGTATTTAAGGGAAGAGAGCGATTTCCGAAAGAGCTTTTTGAAAAAAGTGGGGCGCAGGATATACAGTGAGAAGCTAATAGAGGACGAATGGCTACGAATAACAGCACTGGGCGGATGCCGCGAAGTAGGGCGGAATGCTTTTTTGCTTTCTACGCCCGAAACGCGGATATTAATAGATTGCGGGGTGAGTGTGGGCTCAGAGGGGATGCCGTACCTCTATGCTCCCGAAGTAACACCAATAAGTAATATAGATGCGGTAGTGATAACGCATGCACATCTGGACCATTCTGGTTTAGTGCCCCTTTTGTATTTATATGGGTATGACGGTCCCATATACATAACACAGCCAACGAGAGACCTTATGGCACTTTTGCTACTTGATTACTTAGAGGTATCAGCACGAGAAGGAAAGAAGATACCCTATAAATCAGCCTTAATACGAGACGCAATAAGACATACAATTCCATTGAAGTACGGGGATGTAACAGACATAGCACCTGATGTAAAACTCACACTTTACAACGCGGGACATATATTAGGCTCTTCGATCGCGTATTTCCACGTCGGTAACGGACTTTATAACGTTGCATTTACCGGAGACATGAAGTATGAGCGGACTTTTCTTTTCGATCCTGCGTTTAATAGTTTCACTCGGCTTGAAGCACTGGTAATGGAATCCACATACGGAGGAATGCGCGATTTCCAGCCGTCAAGGCGTGAAGCGGAAAAGAATTTGAAGGAAGAGATAGAGCGAACGTTAAAACAAGGCGGGAAAGTGATAATACCTGCTTTTGCTGTTGGTCGTTCACAGGAGGTAATGATAGCCCTAGAAGGTATGCAGTTAGAGGTGCCGGTCTATTTAGACGGTATGATCTGGGAAGCGACTGCGATCCATTCTGCGTATCCAGAGTATCTCAACAAGAATCTAAAAAATTCTATATATCAGGGCGAGAATCCGTTCTTATCCGATATTTTTGTACAAGTGGACGATGCAGAGAAAAGGAGGGAGATAATAGATGGGGCTGAGTCGTCCATCATACTTTCTACCTCAGGTATGCTAAACGGCGGTCCCGTGCTTGAGTACCTGAAAGGGCTTGCGGGTGATGAACGGAATACGCTTATCTTCGTCGGATACCAGGCAGAAGGTACGCTTGGAAGAAGGATACAGAAAGGGTGGGATGAGATACAGCTTTCAGCCGATGGTAAGATGGTGAACATAAAGATGCGGATGGGGACAGCGACGATAGATGGCTTTTCCGGGCATTCGGATCGCAATCAATTGCTGGAATACGTGAAGCGGATACGACCACTACCCTCTAAGGTGATGTGCATGCATGGCGAGAGTAACAAATGTATAGCATTAGCAAGTGGAATACACAAGAAACTTAATATTGAGACGTTCGCGCCAATGAATTTAGAGACTTTGAGATTGGTGTAATAAGCTTTGTATTATAAATTATTAAGAAAGAAAGAATGTAAATAAAGGGGGAAAGAGCGGAAGATGACAAGTATGGGGGAACGGATGGAAAGGATGGGCATAGGGAAGCGGATAAGAACAGAGAGGATCGTAGATCGTAACAGTGGGCGAAGTGTTATTGTTCCTATGGATCATGGCGTGTCATCGGGTCCAATATACGGATTGACGGACATGAGGGTCGCGGTAAATGCAATAGCAGACGGTGGTGCAAATGCAGTTCTTGTGCATAAGGGTATTGTTATAGCAGGCCATCGCGGGTATGGTAAGGATATAGGACTGATAATACACCTATCTGCAAGCACTTCGTTAGCTCCTGACCCATTAAACAAAGTTATAGTCGCTACGGTAGAAGAAGCGATGAGATTAGGTGCGGATGCAGTATCAATGCACGTGAATGTGGGTGCGGAGAGCGAAGCGGAGATGCTTGAGGATCTTGGCGAGACGGCAATGGTATGTGAGGAATGGGGCATGCCGCTTTTGGCGATGATGTATCCAAGGGGCGAGAAAGTGGAAAGTGAGCATGCAGTGGAAATGGTAAAGCATGTGGCTCGTGTGGGTGCTGAACTGGGCGCGGACGTCATAAAAACAAATTATACCGGCGATCCCGACACCTTCAAGGATGTGATACGCAGTTGTCCGGTGCCGGTGATAATAGCCGGTGGGCCAAAGGCGAATACCGATGCAGAAGTACTGAAGATGGTAGAAGATGCAGTTGCCGCTGGTGCCGCTGGCGTTTCCATAGGTAGAAATGTGTTTCAGCATCCGAATCCGGCAGATATGACAAGAGCAATATGTAAAGTAGTGCATGAGGGCATCTCAGCAAAAGAGGCAATGGAGATGCTGAAATGACATGAACGGAAAGAGAAGAGAGATCTGGATAAAAGCGGATGTCGGGACGTGGGCTGAAAAGAAGTCGCGGATTACAACCGGCTTAGAATCCGGTGTGGATGGCGTGCTTGTGGTAGAAGCAGACATAGCGAAGGTGACGGAATTAGGCCATCTAAAAATAGCTGCCTTTGCATCTGACTCGGAGATTGAATCGGAGTCGGAGTCGGGAACAGGAGAAGCGGATATAGTCGTTTACGGTGCGGGAAGTGAAGGCGATGGCACAACGCAGATCCCATCGGAGATAGCAGACTCGGACGTTTTAAATGCCTTGAAGAGCTCTTTTGGTACTAAGCTCAACGCAGGGTATGTGGAGCTACGAGGGAAGAAATATGAGCAATTTGCAGTGGATATTGCAGATTACTGTAATTATGTGATTGTGATAGGAAAGGATTGGAAGATAATACCGCTGGAGAATATAATAGCGGAATTGCAGCACAAGGACGCGAAGGTGATTGCGGGCGTGCAGAGTGCAGAAGAGGCAATGACGGCATTTGAAACGCTGGAATACGGTGCTGATGGTGTGCTTCTCGATACAGACGATGTGTCAGAGATAAAAAGAACGGTCGAAATGAGAGACGCAAGTGAAATGGGTAAAATGCCGCTTTCTAGCGCGAGGATAACAAAGGTTGAAGAACGAGAAATGGGTGATCGGGTATGTGTGGATACATGCTCATTGATGACTTTAGGTGAGGGGATGCTAGTGGGTTCTCAGTCGTTCGCGTTGTTCCTCGTGCATTCGGAATCCGAAGAGAGCCCTTATGTGGCTGCGAGACCTTTTCGTGTGAATGCGGGTCCGGTGTATGCCTATGTGCTGGTGGGTGAGAAGACACGGTATCTGTCGGAATTAACGTCCGGGGACGACGTCTTAATTGTGAATGCCGAAGGAGGTACGAGAAAAGCTATTGTTGGCAGGGTGAAGATAGAGAAGCGACCACTTATGCTAGTGGAGGCGGAAGTGGAAGGAGAAGAGAAGAGGAAGTGCAGTATTATTCTCCAGAATGCGGAAACGATAAAGTTAATGGGCAAAACTAAGCCGATTTCCGTGGTCGATTTGAAGGAGGGTGATGAGGTTTTGGTTCATGTAACGGAAACGGCGAGGCATTTCGGGATTGCTGTTGAAGAGATGGTGATAGAGAAGTAAGATACATGTTAAAAAGAATTGTTGAAACACATCAAGATGAGAATTTTAGTGGTATTGAAAATGCCAGAAGATATGCAAAAGAAGCAGAGGAGTCTTCAAAAATGCGGTTTCGTGGATTTTTAAACAAACTCGCCATTCTTAACATAAAGGGGAAATATTTAGAGGTTGGCGCGGGTACAGGAACTTTAGCGGCTATGATTGCGAAAGATAATACAAAAATTAATATTACCGCAATAGAAATGTCTCCGGATATGATAACAGTAGGAAATGAATACATAAAGAAGAAAAAATTAGAGTCCCAGGTAGGTTTTATTAATGGAAATATTGAAGATGATGCGTTATTAGACAAATTGGGTAAGTTTGATTTAGTCTATTCTACATTTTCTTTACACCATTGGGAAAATCCCGAAAAAGCGATAAAGAATCTTATGGAATATGTAAAAGAGGATGGCGTAATATTATTATATGACTTAAAAAGAGTTTGGTGGTTATACTGGATACCAAGTCAGAATGGATTTTTTAAATCCATAAGAGCGTCCTATAAACCCTATGAAATTAAAAAAATGTTGAGCAATCTTGGTGTAAAAAAATATGAGATTAAAAATGTTTTTCCATTTTTCATGCAAAACGTTACTATTTGCTATTAGGCCATATGACCTCCTCTGCATAAGTCCTATAGACATACGACATAAAAAGCATTCCGGATTGAGAGGAGGCGAAAAGAATGAAAGGAAATAAAACTGCATCTGAGAGGTTAAATGCAAAAACGCTCG
>JAUWND010000164.1 GCA_030612835.1 Candidatus Methanophagales archaeon
CCTTCCTCAGAAGAAGAAGCCGCAGCAGCAGCAGCAGCAGCAGCAGCAGCAGCAGCAGCAGAGGGAGAAACACCAGGGTTTGAACTTGTGATTTCGCTGTTTATGCTCCTATTGGTGGCGTACCTGATAAGGATGCGGTAATTGCTCATTATCCGGTGGTGTAAATACTAAACACGTATTATTTAATTTATTTGCACAGAGCATATGACAAATAATTACTATTTCAGGAACTTAGATTAGAATTCAAAGAGATAAGCAAAGAGAAAATTGTAGCCAATAGGATACTTTTTAAACGTCCTTCTTTTTACAACTAACTGGGTGCAAAATGAGATCATGTTCACGTTTTATTATGATTTATGAGTTCCAGCTCCTATTGAGCACAGCCTTATTAAGGTACGTGCAAGATTTTATGCACCTGCGGAATCACCATAACATGGGGTAAAAAAGCGCCTGCAAGTTCAGAAATAGCAAAGAGCTCCTTTATACCTGGTACTATATCTCTTTGCGCACTCTCATCAGTGACCGGCTGCAACACGAACTTTATGTTAAGGCCAACGAGGTCTTTACATATCTTCTCTATCTCGTCTATTGCTGTATCTTTTAGCACTACCACTTTCACTATCGTTTCTAATCCGCGCTCAGCGGCGATCCTTATACATTCGAGCTCGTTTTTATATTGCTTATCGTAGTCGGTAGATGCTTGATGGCACCTCAGCTTTATATCAATAGATGCGAAATCAAAATGATTGACAAGAGAAGCAAAAGCTCGTGCTGAATACCCGTTTGTTTCTATATAATTTTTTAGGTGCATCTCTCTTGCACCCTTTGCTATCTCTTTCACGAAAGCTGGGTAAAAAAGTGGCTCTCCTCCAGTGTACGAGACGCTGTGGAGGTCATGAGTACGTAGTTCCGTTAGCAATTCAAGTACAAGGTGCGAGGACATCGGGTTCTCAATAAACCTTTTCTTAGAAAGAAAAGCTTTACCAAAAGAATTGTTATGCTCGGCATTGCCAAAAACGGTGCATACGCTCGGTTTGGGTTCCTTTGCCGATGGCGTATCGCAATAGAAACAGGAATAGGGGCAACCGGCAAATCTGATGAATATCTGGCGCCTACCGACATAGGGTCCTTCGCCCTGGAAAGAACTGAATAGTTCTGTGATATATCCGCTCTTCATCTTTTCGCTATTTTTCACTGTGTTGAAGAAAGCATATTATCCAACTAAAATTAAAGTATTGTATTTGTATAGCTAAATAAAAAAACCACGAGATTTCACAAGATTAACACAAGAACTTGGGATTATTGGAGTATAAATTAGTTAATAGTGTACTGAAACTATGCCAATATTATTCTTTTTCTCGTGTAAATCTGTGTAATCTTGTGGTTATAAAAAGTAGCTAAACAAATACGAATCCCTTACTTATATAATTACCGCCTTCGCCATCGTGACGATCTTCCCGAAATCGTCCTTATTTGCTTTATACTTTGCGAATTCGACCATACCACACAGATCCAGACATTCCTTAACGTTAGAATATGTGTTTTCATCCCCCTTCCCGCACAAAATAGTATTTAACTCGGTATTCAGCAATTCCTTTTTAATACCGAATTTCTGCGCGAAATAGAACCGTAATGCTTGCGATACCTTCTCGTAAGCATCTTTATCACGGCTATTTGAGAATAACTCCTCCGCTTCTTTGACCATTCTTCTCGCTTCGGTAACGTAGTCAACACTATGCTTCGATACTACAGGAAGAGGCTCTTGCAGAGGTTCCTTGTTAATGTATCTAGCATAGATAAACCAACCAATAATGACTAGAGCAATGATGATCAGGAGCAGCAGCCACAAGGGGATATTACTCTCTTCTTTCTTCTGCTCTGGTGTGCTTTCTAACGTGACATTTTGGATTGTTCCATTGTCCTCCAGCTCTTGCTGCTTTTGCAGCTCTGTCTCCATCTCTTTCTTCAACTGCTCCATATTCTGATTGAGTTGATTGTTATCCACGCGTTTTTGTAGCCCCTGCTGACTGCCTGATTGCTGCTGTCCGGAGCTAACTGTAGAACCACCGAACTGTATATTGAACGATTTGCTAGATGAGGAAGAAGAAGAAGCAGAAGTGAATTGGCTATTCGTGCCACTGGAGGACGAATAAGAAGTCGATTGCATATTTGTGCCACCGCAGCGATAAATAATGGTAATCCCCTCTGCCTGGACAGACGGCATAGACTTATTCTCTTCCACCACGATGTCCAGCGTATTTGATTCCACTGTTTCTTCCTTTCCCGTATCGGGATTGGTGTAAGTCACCATTGCCGCATCCAGAGAATACATACCCGGTTTGTAAGGTACTATCGGCTCATAAGCGATTCCTGACTCTGCCTCTCGTGGCAGTGTGTATTCGAGACACTGTATATCCAGGCCGTTATTACCAAAAACGTTTCTGTCAACGATTTGTATGGGTATCACGCGGTTGAACGGGTTTTTAAAAACCAGTTGAACAGAAACCCCATCGCCAACTTTAATCTCTTTGTTACTGTCAACAAGCTTTTGTACCTCAAGCTCCTTCGCTGCTACTGAGGACATGAGAAGAATGCCAAGTGCTAAAATTAAAATCAAGAGGATTGCTATTACCTTTCGCATCATCACATAATCACCCTGTATTTACCGTAGATAATATATATATTTATCAGCAACAATATAAATGTTGCAATGAAGAACCAATCCTTGATGCTGGTGTCTTCCCATTCGCGTTCTATATGCTCGCCGATATTAGCGTAAATCTCATCCAGAGTCCTCTTATCCACCGACTTGTAATATTTACCACCGGTCTCCACAGCTATATTTTTCAGTGTTTCTTCATCTAGTTCCGCATACTGAGGATTGCCGAAGAGATCGTAGCCGATAATCGCTGGTTGATCAGAGCCGAGCCCAATGGTATAGACCTGCATTTTACTTGCCCTTGCGAACTGAACAGCCTCTTGCGGGCTCACAACACCTGCATTGTTCACACCGTCACTGAGTAAAATAACCACTTTCTTCTTGTTCGGGATAGAAGTGGCCATGTCAATAGCGAGGCTGAGACCATCGCCAATTGCTGTTCGGCCTGTTTTTTGCTCTATCCCTTTCAATTTCATTATTGCTTTATCCTTAAATGGAGTGAGATAACATGCGGTTGTTGCGCCCGACTCGAAGATGACGATGCCTACGTTATCCTTTGGCTTCAAACTGCGTATCAAAATCTCCGCGGCATCCTTTGCCGATTCTAATCGCGTTGGCTGATAATCCGCTGCCTGCATACTACCGGAATCGTCAATAGCTAAAACCACATTGACACCTTCCTTTGCGCTCTTTAGCGGGATCATTGGGTCCGCAAGACCGACAACGATCAATGCTATAATAATAGTAAGGATGAGGAATGGCAAATGCGCTCGGATCCAGACGCTGCGTCTGTTTTTATTTGTAGCGGACGCTTCTTTCATTATATTTAAAGCACTGAATTTAAGCGCTGCTTCTTTTCGCTTCCGCCAGTACAGTTTGTAAAAGTATAATAACAGCGGTATAATCAATAGAAACAGCAATACCCAAGAATTAGCAAAACTAAAGCCCATGTGTCACCGCACCACTCCCCTCCTCCTCTCGCGCATCTTGAAGAATTGTTGTAGAGGGATGTAAAACGGCTCGCTCGTGTTCATTCGGATCATATCCACATTCAGTCGCTTCATCCGGGATAACCGGTCATCACTTCTTTTATTCGCAAGTGCGGTATATCTCTTCCGAAACTCGAGGTCAGAAGTGTCCACGAGCATTTGCTCTCCTGTTTCGGAGTCTTCTAAGAACACATAGCCGATGTCCGGGATGTCCTCCTCTCTCACGTCACTTATATCCACGAGAATGACATCATGTTTATTCTTGAGTTGTTTAAGTGGACGCTCGAAATCAGTAGAAAGGAAATCAGAGATGATAAATATGATACTCCGCCTTTTGATAATGTTATTTAAGTATGTGAGTGCGACCCGGATATTAGTAGTTTTATTCTTCGGCACGTAATATATGAGGTCTCGTAAGAGTTTTAGCATATGCTTCTTCCCTTTTCCCGGTGGGATGAACTTCTCCACTCGGTCAGTAAATAAGCACAGGCCTACATTGTCGTTATTCCTCAGAGCGGCAAACATTAATGAGGCTGCGATGTCATAGCCCATGTCCTTTTTACTACGTTGGAACCCGAATTCGTTACTTGAAGAGAGATCAAAGACGATGATCATTGTCAGGTCACGCTCTTCGATGAATTCCTTGACAAAGGGGGCGTTAAATCGCGCTGTTACGTTCCAGTCGATAGCTCGTACGTCATCTCCGGGCACATATTCCCGAACTTCGGAGAATTCAATACCGCGACCTTTGAAGATTGAGTGGTATTCGCCAGATAGGAGACTCTCAACCAGCCCTTTGGTCTTCACTTCTAGCTTCTTTACCCGCTTTAGTACCTCTTTTACTTGCGGCATTTCTGCTTGTATCTAAAGTATAACTTCTACCTATTTAACTTGACATTGTCAGATTAACCGCAGAGTTCACAGAGAGCGCAGAGTCATTTACGAAACATTTAAACAGTAATTTCTCTGTCACCTGACTAACCATTTCCACAGCGGTTTATACGTCACTGACTTACCATTGATATTCTCCTGCCCCTCCTTGTCCTCAGTAATTATTAAACCCTCTTTCAACTTCAATTCATCCATAGCCTTTACCAGTGCCATGATCTCCCGTCTTCTTGTCTTCTCTTCCTCAATCTTCCAGCACACCTGCACCAGCTCGCTTACTTTAAGTCTTTCTTATCTCAGGATAATATAAATATATCGGTAGGTTTCAATTAGAACTTTTTAATTGTATCGGTAAGTTGTGACTAGCCACTTGTTGGGTGCTGAATACACCCATCAACAAGATTACACGGATTTTCACAAGTCTTTCTTTAAGAAAGAAAGCTTTTTTTGTATTTGTTTAGCTACTTTTTATAACCACAAGATTACACAGATTTCCACGAGAAAAAGAATAATATTGGCATAGTTTCAGTACACGTATTTGTTTAGCAAACCACAAGATTACACAGATTTTCACGAGAAAACAATTATATGAATCGGGTTTTAATAAACTATTGGCTATCCCATCCCTATTAACCTTAATTTCTTGTGTTAATCTTGTGGAAT
>JAUWND010000153.1 GCA_030612835.1 Candidatus Methanophagales archaeon
CCTTCCTCAACCTGATGCGGAGTAAGATGATTACCAGCACGCACTAATTGAATCGTGAAGTTTCCTGAAAATTCGATCACTGTGATCGTAACCCAGCGCTCATCAGTATTAATATCGACAGTTGTTAAACCATCAACATCAACATTAACCGTCTGGATCGTAGGTGCCGTCATTATTAGGATAAACGCGAGAGATGCCAACACGCTCATTGTCGAAGGAATACTTCCCGCAATTAATTGCAAGATTGGTTCGGCAACAAAGCCGTAACGACTCTTCTTCTTCACTTAGAACATCTCCCTTCTTGGGTTAATGTCCAAATTCGCTTATGATAAGTCGCCCTTTCGTCCAACGTCATCGCATAGTGAAGGCGAATCAGTTGGTCTGACATACTACGACCTTCCAAGAACGACTTTGGGGTTCTCAATTTTTCCCAAAGCTTTACTGCCATTTCGACTCTTTCAGTCATATCTTTCACTTCGGAAACACATGATGTCTCCATATATAACAGCAAAAAAGAAAGAAACTATGTGATGTGTCTCCCAATGAAATCCTTCGACCACAACCATCGATCAGAAAGATTCTTCTCGATGTGTGGTGGAAAACTTCCATCTCCGACAGATTCCAAGTTGTCCTCGTTATCTGCCATCTTGATTTGCATCGCTGATAAATTACCAGACTTTGCAATCTTCATCACATAGATCTCGTATGAATCCTCAGTATGCCTAGTTAGAAGCCTAACAATATTAGTCACTTCTTCACCAAACAAGTGAGAAATTTCAGCGAATGTTGCTCTCCCATCCTCAACAATATCATGAAGATAGGCAGCAGCAATTGCTGTTGCAGTAGAATTGATCATATAAACTTTTTGGGCAACACGATGAACATGATTATAAAATCTTTCACCGCCTTTCCGAAATTGTCCTTCATGACGTTCCTCTGCAAATTTAGATGCTCGTTTTATTAACAAGACATCATCTCCATATATAACGCACAAAAATAAAGAAATGGTCCGGGTGGCAGAAATCGAATCTGCCTATATTCGGGCTACAACCGAATGCAATACCCAGATTGCTACACCCGGATTATTCAAAAGAGGAAAGTGGACCAGGTCAGATTCGAACTGACAAAATCTTCCTTGCAAAAGAAGTGCATTACCATTGATGCTACCGGCCCTACTTCCATTTCCTATACAAACCAGTTCTCCTTCAAAGCTTCTAGAAATACTATCTGTTCGCCTCTATTATCAGGAATGATATCTTCGGCTACCAAGTATTCCATCAGCCTCTTTATTTTTCCAACATGTGGACCAGGGGGAATTCCTGTGTAATTCATGATATCTCTACCATCAACTCGCAAGTCAAACCTGTTCTGGTTCATGCTCTGGAGAATTTCAACCGCATTATCCAAACGCTCAACCTTTCCAAGATCATCAACGGTCATACGACTATCAAGCGCATCGGCTAAATTCAGTATAAGCAACCTCTTAACCTGCTCGATCCCCATCTTATTGATGTATCTCTTGAAAAGTCCCTTGGTAGATATATGATGTAATGTCATATGGTAATATACCAACTGTTTTACATCATCACTGAATCTTCTTGAAGTCCTCAAGGCCTCCAAAAGTTTCTCCGCCAAGACGGATCCCGATTTGCTGTGTCCCCTAAAATGGATTACCTCATCAACCTCTATGGTATCCGCCTTACCGCAATCATGCAGTAGAGCAGCCATTCTAGTTGTATAATCCGCTCCAAGTACCGCCGCATTATCTAGGACTTTAAACGTGTGATTCAATACCGAATCCATATGTGGCTGAGATTGAGGAACTACTTTGAGTATATCCAACTCTGGAAATAGAATCTGAAATACCCCAACCTTCATCATCAATTTGAAGGCTCTAGATGGATTCCTCAACATAAGGATATCTTTCATCTCCATTCCTATTCTCTCATATGCCACACCAAGAACTCGTTTCGGATCTGATGCGATTTCTTGCATTGTGCGTACATCTGGTTCCATATCAAACCTAGCCGCAAATCTGAAGAACCTTATAATCCTAAGGTAATCTTCATTAAACCTAAGATTTGGATCTCCAACAGTCTTAAGTCTCCTTGCGTGTAAATCTGAGAGTCCACCGAACGGATCCACTAACTTACGCGTTGACAAATTTATTGCCATTGCGTTTATAGTAAAATCTCTTCTAGATAGATCCTCTTCTATGGTATCAGAGTACGAGACTGTATCAGGTCGTCTATTATCAGAATAGACACCGTCTGAACGATACGTAGCAACTTCATATGTGTTCTCATTGAGAACAAACAAAATCACACCAAATACCTTACCGACTTCTCTAATTTTAATAGCATGTTTTTCAGCTATTTCTATCAGATCATCTGGTCTAGCATTAGTTGCTATATCGTAATCCTTTGGCTCTATTTCTAGAAGTGTGTCCCTAACACAACCTCCCACAAAATGAGCCTCAAAGCCTTCTTCTAGAAGAATCTTTGCTATTTTCCTAGCTCCGTCTATCATTAATGATAGCTCCTTCTATATATAACAACTCATTTTAAAGAAAAAAAGATAACGAGGATAACTTAAAGAAACTACCCTCGCACTTCATTTCATCCGAACATTACGTCTATCTCTTCTTCCCTTAGTTCTATTTTGGTACAACTAAAGTCAAAAGTATCGCCCGGATAAGTGTCGGTATCAATTACTATATAGATACAGGTCTTACTTCCAAATCCGAAAATGAAATTCTCTACAAGTATAGCAAACCCACATCCCACAGCTGAGGCCTTGGGACTTTCACTTAGTCTTACCCACTGATGTCCGGTTCTTCTGTAGTAGTATTCATCCCCATTATCAAGATAAATACCTAAACAAACCTCTTCATCATCAAAAGCCATTAAATTTCCAAGTACTTCTCTAATATGTGACCTTTCGCTTCTAGATGTCATTAAACATCACTCCATATATAACAGCTTAATTTAAAGCAAAAAAAGATAACGACCCCAGTTTTTAATAACCGGGAGTCGTCCTTATAACCCAATCGCTAACTAATAGCGATCTTCGCGATTTCTGCCATAACCATAGCTTCTTTCGCGAGATCTTCTATTATCTCGGTCTCCACTGTACCTTCGACGCCGAGTATCTTCATGGGTCTCTTCGGACATATCAACATCCATGTTGATCTCCTCGATCTCCTCCTCAGCCTCCGCAAGCTCACCGTAACGGCCTACATTAAGTTGTAGGTTGTTTCTGAACAGACTTGTGTAACCATTGGTCAACAGATAAGTCTTTTCTGCTTCTACCGTCTCAATTGCGTCATTCCATAGTGGTACTCTTACGACGCCTGTTGCATCGCCAACTACCACATCTGCTACATGATAGGTTTCCCCATCCCTGCGTGATACAACATCACGCGTGTCACCAATCTCCACTACTTTGAATGTGATTGTGACGTTTTTCATACGTGGCTTTAACTCAGCCACAGTCGCCTCAATAGGCTCTGGTTTCTCGTAACTCATTCTAATCTACTCCGTACACACAAATACTGTTCATCATGTTCGTACCATCTAAAACAAAAATAACACAAAACACTCAAACTAATTTCTTAGTTTGAATAATGTACTATTGTTGGAGCAGGGTATTTCTCCATATATAACAGCATTTTTTAAAGAAATCAATGAAAATCGTTATCGATGTCTTCCATCAAGCTCGCAATAAATTGCTCCATTTTCACGAAATCCTTTAATTTATAATAAGCTAAAAGCACCACAGTCTCTAAATAATATTGTGGTCCTTTTAACCTATAATCAAGAAAGGGGATTACAACCCTTAAAAAGTCCTTTGGAATCGTATAGGCAAATGGCCTCTCATCACCGATTATAAATTCCACTATTTTTCCAACATCAAAATTCAACCTTTCGATAGTTCCAAATTCTGGTATTTTCTGCTCTCTCATTTTTATTCATCTCTTAAAGAAATTAGGAAAGAGTAAATAAATCACTCTTCCCCATTAACATCATCTTCTTCCAACATCTCCTCATCCATAACACCCTCAGCCCACTCGGAATTAATGGAAACATTCCATATCTCAACCCGTGCCTTCATGGGTACATAACCAATTCGGATGACCTTAAGATTATTACCCTGTCGCACATGCTCGTACTCAAAATCAGTTATCTGAGACTCTATAGGTTCTTTTGGTCGTAACCTACCTCTAGTCTTAACCTCAATCCAAGTATCGTTCTCAGTATTAACAATATCGGGTCTCCCGTGTCCTCCAACTATTATCCATTCATCTTCAGGATACAACATGTTTTTCACAGCCAATTCACCTGCGTCCCCAGAAATTTCCTCCTGATAAATAGCCCTCCATCCACCCTGACCATAACTGTTCGCAATTGCTGAATCTGTTAAAGAACCATCCGCCGTAAAGTGGGCAAGTGCATCTGCCACCGATTGCATAGTATACCCCTTAACATAAACAAGATACCACGCTTCGGCATGTTTGGAAAGAAACTTACGTTCACCCTCTGCAGTCGTAAAATAATCAACATGTAATTTACGCGGAGACCGTTCCCCTCTAGCCAACTTACCATCATATGCGGCCTCCGTTGAAAGATATATGTGTTCTAGTATTTCTGGTGCGTCCAACACCTCATCCAACTCAATCACAAACTCATTATCAGTTGTAACAAACCTATCTGGTGCAGCGGGGGCTATATAACCGTCCTCATCAATAACTATATCAGAAGACCTAGCAAGTGATTTCTGCAAAAATCTCGCTACCAACTCTATATAATTCGTACTACCCTTGATACCCGCAAGAAGCGCAACTCCCTTAAGGAAGTCTAATGACGCTCGTTCTATAGCAGGATCAAAGTTAACAGATAATAGGAAATCGTATAGCTTCTTTGCATCTCTCATCAAAACCTTCTGATCAATAACAACACTCTCTCTACCACCGGACTCCTTAATAGACTCGATGTTTCTATCCTTTTCACGCTCGTAGAAACCTAACAATGGATCATCTATCCTAAGAACCTCAATCATAACCCATCCATGAGCGTTATGCTGTCTATCATAAAGTGCGGCTGCTGTGCGTCTTCGCTCCGTGTCCTTCGCAATAACTTCAAGTACCATAGTCGGCACCGAAATGTATGTTACTTGAACAGGAGAAATGAAAACCATATTTACACAAGCCTTTCGCATAATCTTAAGCAAATTCTCTATCTGATTCTGAATGCTTCTCGCCTCATACCCGGCAAGCGCAGGATCCTCATCCTGAATGACAACATCTCCCATTCTTGCGGCCCTAACATGTTCCGCAGTCTGACTCATATTAAAACCTATTCGTATCATAGGCATATAATACAGTGGCCTTCCTTCATCATCTCTAGACCCAGTAACCCTTGCAAATAACTCAGGATTGGTGCGCCAAAGGTCATCAAGATGGTTTTTCCATAACGTTTGAAGATGTCTTGCAACAGTAAGACCGAGTAAACTTTTACCCGACCCAGGAATTCCCAAAATCTCTATAACAGTCATAGCACGATCTTCAACACCGTACTCCAACTCTGCCATCATCAAATCATTAGCTAGAAAGTCGCGTTTCAACGCCTTCTTCGACTTATCAGTTCGCAGTCTATCTATAATAAGTTCTCGTTCCACAGGTCTCATAGTCCAAGCAGATTTGCCTTTACCCTTACCAGCCGATTCCATAAATTTGAGCCCCAACGCCTCATCATCGTGATCGGCATCCCAATGAAGCCTAAAACCCTTTACCGTTCCATACTTCCTCTTACAAACCTGACAAACATAT
>JAUWND010000081.1 GCA_030612835.1 Candidatus Methanophagales archaeon
GTAAACTTCTCCCGGTACGATGCCATTAACTGCGTCAGTTTCCGTTCTGGCGCTTTAACCTCCTTTAGCCTACCTTCAATCTCCGCATCGCTCAGTTTCACATTCAGCTTCCTATTTGGAATATCTATCTCTATGATGTCACCATTTTTTATTGCACCAATAGTACCGCCATTATATGCCTCCATCTCAACATGCCCAACGCAAGGGCCGGTAGTGCCGCCCGAGAACCGGCCATCCGTGATTAATGCTACTCGTTTATAGCCCGCACCCATTATCGCATCCGTAGGCGTCAGCATTTCCGGCATGCCCGGTGCACCTGCAGGACCCTGAAACGGCAACACAATAACATCGCCCTCTGCAATCTTCTTCACTTCTATTGCGTTCAACAGCTCCTTTTCGGTATAAAATACCTTTGCGGGCCCTGAATGAACCATCATCTCCTGGCCAACCGCAGTTTGCTTTATTATCGAGCTGTGTGCGATATTACCTTTTAATACCGCTATTCCACCTTCAGAAAAGTGTGCATTATCTAAGGTTCTGATAACATCGTCATCCAGCACGTTACCTCCTTCTGCTATCTCTAGTATTGATTTACCGTTTACCGTTTGTGAATCTTTAATCATATCCTTTAAGCGATTAAGAACCGCTGGAATACCGCCTGCACGGTCAATATCAGCCATTTCATGAGTGCCTGCTGGTATTATCTTACATAGATTCGGCGTCTCTCTTGCTATTTCGTCGAACATATCTACATTAATATCAACGCCCGCCTCTTTGGCTATCGCGGGAATATGCAAAACCGCATTTGTTGAGCCACCCATCGCCATATCAACTCTAATTGCGTTCTCGAATGCGTCCTGCGTCATTATGTCCCCAGGCTTAACACCCTCTTTTACCAGTGCAACTATTCTTCGTCCGGATTCATACGCCTGTTTCTTCTTAAGTGGGTCTATCGCCAGAGTCGTTGCACATTTCGTTAGTGACATGCCCAGTACCTCAGTAGCAACCGCCATAGTATTTGCTGTAAAGAGCCCGACACAAGAACCTGCACCGCAAACCATAAGCGGCAGCATTTTGGTCGCCTCTTCTGCCGTCATTGTGCCACCTTTTACCTGACCAACGACGCCAAAGCCTTCAATAGGGTGATGCTTCTTCCCAGCTACCACATTCGCTTTCATCGGGCCACCGGTAACCATAATTGCAGGTATGTTTAGACGTCCGGCAGCCATTAACATTCCAGGCGTGATCTTATCGCAATTGGTTACGCCCACCCAGCCGTCTAACGAATGCGACAGGGTCATGATCTCAATATTATCCGCGATGTGCTCTCTGCTTGGTAGGCTCAACCTCATCTCTACAAACATCGCAACACCGTCACAAACGCCGGGAACGCCCCATTCTAGGGGTACTCCGCCTGCATCTCTTATCCCTCGCTTTACTTCTTGTGTTAGTTCATTCAGGAGTATATGTCCCGGAATAATGTTGTTATAACTATTTGCAACACCGATAAACGGCTTGTCCAGGTCAAAATCTTCTTTCTTTAGTCCCGCGGACATCAATAATGCGCGGTGTGGTATGGTCTCGATGTCCTGCTTTAATATGTCTGATCGCATGTTCATCACCCGAAATAAAAAAAGAGGCTGATAATATAAATGTTTGTTTATCCCCGTTTTTTGTTGTATATTCAGTATAACTTCTACCCATAAATAAATTTAATTTGAGACGCAGATTTACACAAACCTTTTCTTAAAAAGAAAAGCTTTACCAAAAGAACATTTGTGTTTTTCTTATAGCACAGGCTAAATTTTCTTTTTGTAAAAAAGAAAATTATAGTGTTGTGTTAATCTGTATCAATAATTTATTTTATTTTCAGAGATGGCTTTTAAATAACATACATTATTTAAGAAGAGAAAAAACATGCGATCAAAATTAGCGATTTTGTATAGGGACGACTTAAAGGAATATGATTTTGGTGCAGGGCATCCGATTAGGGGAGAGCGGTATTTAATGTTTCATCGTTTCTTAATGGAAAATGTAAGCGAGCAGATTTATCAAATCATTGGTACAGAAAAGGCAAATGATGAAGACCTGCTTTTTATCTGCGAGAAGGAGTATATAGACTTTACAAGGGATTACTACAAAGCTGCAAATTTGGGCTTTGATTATGATGGGCGATTTTATCTGTTCCATAGTGCTGACAACAGACCTGTTGGAAAGCCAGGGAAGGTAGAAGAAGCGGCCAGGCTTATCATTGGACAGGCGAAAAGAGCAGTGGATCTGGTAGAAAGCGGCGAATTTGAAAAGGCTGTCTCAATAGGTGGAGGGCTACATCACGCTAAACCCGCTTTTGGCGAAGGTTTTTGCCTTTATAACGATGTCGCATATACCGCAAAATATCTGATGAATGAATACGGTCTAAAGAGAATCTTGATTTTGGACATAGATGCTCATGCCGGAAATGGAACTTCCGAATATTTTTATCACGATCCAAGAGTAATGTTCATTGATCTACATCAGGACCCAAGAACAATATACCCTGGGACAGGCTTTGCTAATCAAATCGGAGAGGGAGAGGGGAAAGGATACACAGTAAATGTTCCTATGCCCGTGGATGCTGGCTACGAATCCTACAAATTAGTTTTTGAGGAGATTGTTCAACCGCAGACAAAAAAATTTGAGCCCCAGATTATCATTAGGAATGGCGGCTCTGACCCATATCTAAATGACCAGCTCACTCAGTTAGGGTTGCCAATAAAAGGGTTCCGGATGATAGGAGAGGAGGTAAGAGAGATGGCAGAAATTTGTCATGGAAAGGAGATAGATTTGATTGCTTCGGGTTACAATGAAAAGATCTTGCCCTATGCGTGGCTTTCCTTAATATCCGGATTGGCAGGCATAGAAATGGAGATAGAAGAACCAGTACCTGAGGGATACATAAAAGATTCTGCATTGGATGAAACTAAAAAGGTGGTAAGGGAAGTAAAAGCAAATCTTAAACCGTAAATTATATCGGTACAACTTGAATAGAAATCAAGCAAATTTTTTGTCGACCATTCAAGATTTATTTTATAATGCATGAGCTCGTAATTATATCTGCTACAGGAAAAGTATAAACGATGGAAAATGAAGTGAAGACGAACAATTCAGAATTAATAGAAGAGGAAGGAGTGAAAAAGACGGAAAAACTGCAAATGGAAGCAGTAAGACAGCATTCGTCTTATGCAGGCAAAATACAAATAATGTCTAAATGTTCTATTCACAGCTTAGATGACTTCGCTGTTTACTATACTCCCGGTGTTGCGGGACCTTGCAAAATAATAGAGAAAGAGAAAGAGAAAGCATATGAGCTGACAAATAAATGGAATACCGTGGCCATCATCTCAGATGGCACCCGCGTTTTAGGCTTGGGTGACATAGGCCCGGAAGCGGGATTACCAGTGATGGAAGGAAAAGCACTTTTGTTCAAATATTTGGGTGGTGTAGATGCGATACCCATTTGCCTTGACACGAAAAACGCAGAAGAAATTATTCAGGCGGTTAAGTGGCTGCAGCCTTCTTTTGGCGGTATCAATCTGGAAGACATAGCAAATCCCAAGTGTTTTCAAATTCTCGATACTTTAAGAGAAGAGATGGAAATTCCCGTTTGGCATGACGATCAGCAGGGAACAGCAGCAGTCACTTTGACAGGCTTAACAAACGCGCTAAAAATAGTAGGCAAAAAGCTGGAAGATGCGAGAATTGCATTTATCGGTGCCGGAGCAGCAAATGTTGCTATTTCTCGTGTGCTATTCTCCGCTGGCGTTAAACCACGTAATTGTATCGTTGCCGATAGTAAAGGAATTCTTCATCCCGGACGAAAGGACATCGAAGAGCGAAAAGAAGAATATCGCGATAAATGGCGATTGTGCCGGATTACTAATCCGGAAGGAATAACAGGAGGAATGGATATAGCGTTAAAAGATGTTGACGTCTGTCTTGCACTCTCTAAGCCAGGCCCAGGAGTTATTAAACCAGAATGGGTAAATACAATGAACGAAGCAGCGATCGTTTTCGCTTGCGCGAATCCCGTACCGGAGATTTGGCCTCAAGAGGCAAAAGAAGCAGGCGCGGAAATAGTTGCTACCGGACGTTCGGATTTTGCGAATCAAGTAAATAATTCAATAGGATTTCCAGGTATTTTCCGCGGTGCTTTAGATGTACGCGCTAAAACCATAACAGATGAGATGTGTATAGCAGCAGCAAATGCTCTGGTACTGTTTGCACAGAAACGCGGGATTAATGTGGACTATATCATACCCACAATGGAAGACTCAGAAGCTTTTGTAGAGGAAGCAGTGGCTGTTGGCTTACAAGCACAAAAAGATGGCGTTGCGAGATTGAACATTAGTTCCAAAGAGTTGTATCATAAAGCAGAATCTATAATTAGTAATGCCCAGAAGTCAACTTCACTCTTAATGAAGGAAAAACTCATCCCTTATTATTGAATAAGGCAGGAACGGCTAAACTAAAATGAGACAAATACATTATTCCGAGGTGATAGAAGTAGTGGCTCAGCTTTGTCAAGAGACGAATTTTTCCCTGCCCGAAGATGTGCTGAACTCTTTAAGGCAGGCACGATCTGAGGAGGAATCACCTTTAGGCCGTATCGTACTGGCTCAAATATTAGAGAATGCTCGGATTGCAGCAGAAGAGAAAGTCCCTATATGCCAGGATTGCGGCACAGCAATAGTTTTTTTGGAACTAGGAGAGGAACTAGAAATAACAGGCGGTAATTTAAATTTATATGCTGCAATAGAAGAAGGAGTGCGAAGAGGCTATAAAGAAGGTTATCTCAGAAAATCCATTTGTCATCCTCTTACACGGAAGAATACCGGGGATAACACTCCTGCTATGATTTACACCGATATTGTCCCGGGCAATAAACTAAAAATCATATTTTGCCCGAAGGGCGGTGGCAGCGAGAATATGAGTGCAATTAAGATGCTCAGTCCTTCGGAAGGAATAGAAGGCGTAAAGAAATTTGTTATCGAAACAGTAAAAAGCGCAGGTTCGAATCCCTGTCCGCCTATTGTAGTGGGAGTAGGCATAGGCGGAACTTTTGAAAGAGTAGCTCTACTGGCTAAAAAAGCGTTATTACGTCCTTTTGGTACTCAGAACACTGATTCTGAATTGGCAGCTCTGGAAGATGAGCTGCTGGAAAAAATTAATTGCCTTGGTATTGGTCCCGCAGGACTTGGCGGTAGTACTACTGCTCTTTCCGTTCACATTGAAATGCTGCCCTGTCATATCGCCAGTTTACCGGTAGCAATAAATATAAATTGTCATGCTGCCAGACATAAGGAGGTGACGATTTAAATTTAATTTGATATGGAGCTTACTACGCCGTTAACTGAAGAGGACCTCGAGCAGTTGCATATCGGCGACAGCGTATTTATAAATGGCGTTATTTATACTGCCAGAGACACAGCACATAAGAGATTAGTAGCTCTTATAGAAGAAGATAAGGAACTTCCTTTTGATATACAAGGGCAGATAATTTACTATGTCGGACCTGCACCTGCAAAACCCGGTCAAATCATTGGCTCGGCTGGTCCAACAACCAGTGGTCGGATGGATGTATATTCGCCGGCATTGATGGCGAAAGGCTTAAAAGGGATGATCGGTAAAGGTAACCGCAGTCAGAGAGTTATCGAGGCAATGAAAAGCTACAAATGTGTTTATTTTGGCGCTACTGGCGGTGTAGGAGCGCTATTAGCCAGAGCAATAAAAAAAGTTAGGATCATCGCTTACGAGGACATTGGTACCGAAGCTATTCGCCAATTAGTAGTCAAAAATTTTCCTGTTATAGTAATAAATGATATTTATGGCAATGATCTCTATAAGGAAGGCGTAAAGAAATACCAAAAAATAGAAAACATTAAATAACCTATATATATTACTACTCTAAAGCAGGATGTAGCCATGAGATCAATTAGGCGGGCGAGGTGAAAAGTGGCGGAGGAAGGATTGCCAAAATTCTGGTCGATTTTATATGCGTTATATCGTCTAAAACGTATTTGTAACAGTTTTGAGCTTCAGAAGTATCTGTACATTGCAAAAGTGGATGGCAAAGCACCAATTGATTATATCTTTGTTGACGACTATTACGGGCCTTGCTGTTCATGCATAAAACAGGATGCTATAGCTCTTGGAGAACAGGGCTATATAAAGGTATCATTTGAAAATGGCTGGGTCTTTGAAATTACAGAGGATGGAATAAAACAGGTTGAGAACTATATTAGGTCGGTACCAGTAGAAGTACGAAGATCATTTGACCTTATTCTAGAAAAATATATTTCCCTACCTCTGGTAAAGTTAAGAGATAATTGGTATATGAACTCGAAACCAGGCGAGGAACACGAGCAAATAAAAAAGCAGCTACTCTCAGAGATTGAGCTCTTATTGAATGAGTTCTCTCAATTTGAATCAAATGGGAATTCGCTTTTCATACGCGGTTCGATAGATTATTGCCTGCTGGTGTTAAAGCGGGAAAATTTGGACGATATTCAAAAGGATAACTTATTAGCCATCATTAACGGATACCTTAAGAAAATCATGACATTAAGAGAGCTTACACGAGGTAATCAGAAGGTATTAGGGTATTTCTGCTTGAACGATATAAAAGAAGATTTTGAACTGGCCCAAAAGGCATGTGTGGAATATAATGTCTTACCTGCGTTGTTCGATGACGACATAGATTTGTCCGCTTTTATTGAGGAATAACAAATGGGTTCGGGAGCGGAAGCACAAAAAAGAGTCATATATGATACTAATTTGATAATTTATTATTGCTTTATGCACAAAGAGAAAATAAAAGGAAAGGCAGTAATTATTAGAGTTATGGGTTTTACGAACAGGATCCAAACACTTACAGAACAGTTTGTAACTGACGGTTTTGAAATTGAAACGATCTCGGGGGTGATAGATGAGATCTTTGATAAGGGCATAGCGAAAATTGTTGACGAATTTTGTGATGATCCCCAAACAAAAAGCTTGATCGGGCTTCCCGAAAGAGTGAAAATATCCAGTAGGATTCGGCTACGATTAGCACGGAAGACGGAGGAAAAGATTAAACGCCTACAAAATAAGGCATGGTTTAAAGTAATTGATTATCACCCGGACGAACGAGAGATAAGAGAGGTGAAGGATTTTTATCTGTCGCTTAACGTAACGCTAAAGATGGAGTAACACAAGAGGAAGAAGAGGACGAGAGTGCCTTATCCCTCTGATATAGATATGGCATTATTAACATACTCAAAGAAGACCGGAGCTCCGATAGTAACGAACGACAGTGATTTAACAGATTTTAGAGAAGAATTGGTGGGTAAGGGATTATGCTCGGGCATAATAGTAGTTCCTTGAATTTCAAATGTGGAGAGAGGTAAAAAAGTAGCTGAGAGAGGCCATAAATAATAATGGCACGTCCTCAGCCATATCTTTGCGATTATAACTCACATTTATTTTTCCTTCTTTTCTTCTTCTAGTTTCTCGTGCATATACTCGCCAACGGTCTCTCTGCCGCCCCAGCCCACTGAGATACCTATAGCGACTCCAATGCCTATTCCAATACCCCATGCTAACGGAACGAGGAACGTGTATACGATTTGCATGTTGATGAGTAACTGCTCCATCGCTAATACAAGCACTACTATTACCATGATCGCCTTAAGCACCGGTGCTATTATATCAGCGAGAAGAATCTCATGGGTTCCGAGTGTTTCGTCTATCCACTTCATGGCGAAAGTAATCAGTATCATTCCCACTATCAGTATTATGGCTGCTATGATCAGACGCGGGAAGTATAGCGCAAGCGCAGTCATGAAGTCGGACAAATATTGTACGTTCAACACGTTTACGGCTGCCATGATGAAGATGATGTATATAAACCATCTAATCACAACATCAAAAAATTTCGAAATACTCCATCCCGTTTTCTCGATCGTATCACCCGCACCTGCTTTGCTCACCATAGCGTCAACGCCAATTTTATCAAGTACTAATCGCACGACTTTACCGAGTACACGCCCTAGAATCAATCCAATTATCAGGAGTATTACCGCTCCAACTATCGCAAGTAATGTATCGAAAAAGGCAACTTTTGCAAAAGCTAGTTGTAGTTCTTCTAACATTTTCGTTTTATCACCTCCTTCTTGTTTTTATGGCGCTTATGTCCTTGCCTATTACTATGCAGGGACAAAAGGACCTATGCTAAATATGTATTACATGCATAAATAGTACGTGGGTACGGCTGAAGATGCATGATACAAGATGCAGGAAGGATGTGATGGCAGTTCAGGCGTATAATAACTTGGAACTCCATCCGTCAAGTAGGCCAACAGGCAGACAAATACTATCAGCCTATTTAATATATCTGTCGGGCGCAGATTAGGGATACAGGGGCGTTTTTTTTCCAAAAATCCTAACCTTTTTCGGCTTTTTAGCCAAAACCCGAGTATTTTTAGGGATATATTTTTGTATCCCTAACAACACTCTTTTTCATTAGAAAAGAAAACCTGTGCTCTTTTTAAAAAAGTTTAGGAGGTGAAAAAAAGAAAAAAAGAATGAAACAAAAAGAACAAACGCTGTTGTAGTGATAGCAGGCATTTTATTGTTGGGCGCTCTTGCGCTCTCTACGGGAGTTGCAAGTGCAGAGGATAATAATCTATCAGAGCAGATAACGCCTGAAGAACTGCTAACGATAACAATAGAGGACACCGGAAAATATCACGGAGAGGGTGTGATAGAGATATGCCCCTGTGTGGCATCTGCATTCAGGTCAACCTTGCAAGCATTTTCAGAAGATTTGTGGAACGGAACACCGCATCGAGGTGACGTGAAAATTAACTCCGGACATCCATCCGACGGGCACGTGATGACCTTTGAGTACATATTGGGTTCAACAGAAGACCTTACAATTGACGAAGGAGCAGACATAGTAAATATTACGGCAGATAACTACGTCTACACATCCACACGGAAGTCCACTAACGATTCAGTCACGATTCGGGTGAAGGAAGAGATATTCCCGGAACGATTCTTTGAACTGAGGACGAAGTGTAAATTGGCGAAAATGGAAAAAGGCGATGTAAAGAAAGAGGAGAAGAAGGCGTTTACGTTGCTCTGGGAAGAGCTAAAGGAGAAGTTGATGTATAAGCCAGTCGACTATCTTTTCGAAGATGTGAACAAAAGTTGACACGGGTTGTTTTTTGAAAGAAAGTTTTTTAGATGATTTTAGATGCATGTAATTCAAATTGAAAGATATATACATATATACACCTTATTGGTTACAACTTTATTAACTTCTAACAAGATACTGAGTAGTATGAACGAAAGAAAGAAGATAGGAATAATCACAAGTGGAGGTGATTGCGGCGGATTAAATGCAGTTATCAAAGGAGTCAGTTCAATGGCAAATTATTATGGCCTGGAAAATGTTGTTATACCCAATGGCTATGCCGGACTCTACAATCTAATTGATTTCGAAACAGATGATCTAATCAGTTTAGATTATATTCGCATGGGTTTGTTTCATTCAAATATAGCAGGATCCGAAGCAGGGCATTCACGAGTGAAAATCTCAAAATTAGATGATGCAAATAAATATGATCGGATTAAGCAAGGACTTGATAAACATTCTATTGACGCATTAGTAGTAAGTGGCGGAGACGACACCGGCTCTGTTGCTCTGGATTTACTAAATAATGGCATTGCAATAAACCATGTCCCCAAAACAATGGATTTAGATCTTCAGTCCTATACCGTTGGCGGCGACTCCGCAATTAACGCCATATCAAAAATGGCTGCAAATCTCAGGACCACTGCAAGAAGCCATAACAGGATTATGATTTTAGAAGTCTTCGGCAGATATGCAGGGCATGCCGCTTTTAGAGGCGGTATTGCAGCCGATGCAGACTGTATAATAATACCAGAAATTGCCCCTGATTTCGATGTTATTTACGAGGATATGTTTGCTAAATATACAGAGCGAATAAAAAACTCAGACGTAAAAGCCGGCAGTTATTTGATTGTCGTTTCTGAAGCGCTAAAAGGTAATAAGCCTGAAGATGACGTTGACGAGCACGGATTTTTAATAGATAAGACAAGAGGTTCCGATGCATTTGGGCACTATCCTCTTGCGGGTTCTGGAAAGACAATAGAAGCGGAACTAAAGAAACGAATGAAAAATGATGAGAAGATGAAACAATTCATGGAGCAGGTGCACATGTATGTTCAGGGCCAATATGACATACCCGAAATCCGGGTGATCCGACCAACACATCTGGTACGGTGCGGCGATTCGTCCGCTTATGATGCTAATTTCGGTAAAGAATGCGGTGCAGGAGCAGTTATATTATTGATGCAAAATGTTACCGGTGCTACTGTTACAGGTGTAAGGAATGGTGTTGTAGAATATATAGACATCTCGGAAGCGATAAAACAAAATACAGTAAATCTTGATCAGGTTGCATTGCACGAGGCACTTGGGATTTGTTTCGGCCGGAAGACCCAAAAAAGGGGTTTCGAAAAGAAAATGAAACTCGATACGATAAACAGGTATTTGTAGTTCCAAGGAAATAAATTATTGACTCAGATTAACGCAGATTAACACAGAAAAAAATCAAATCCGTGTAAATCAGTGTAAATCGGCGTCCTAAATCAAATAAGGCCATATGACCCATACTATACCTATGATCCCAATACTTAATTAACATTTCTCTTTCTCACCACCACCATAGAGCTCTTTAATCAACTCTTCATACTCTAAGACCAGAGATTTACTCATTTGTGTCGTACATGCCGTTTCTTCAACCGACAAACATTTCTTAAGGCAGAAGCGCACACGATCAAAATCGTTGAGATAGCTATCAACGGCGTTGGGACTGTGATACGTTTCCCGTGCGATGGCCGGTGCAGCTTTTCTATCCTGAACCGACATTC
>JAUWND010000086.1 GCA_030612835.1 Candidatus Methanophagales archaeon
CCCCTGGCTTCACCACAGCCTGTTACCAGACAGGATGCAGGGTTCAGTTCTGAGGTGGTGGCTAACCTTTCCTCAGGTTGGATTTTCACTAACTGGATATTATACATTTAGCTCGGCACTCCATTTATTCACTTTCGTAATAAAATCGTCGAATATGTGTCTGACCGTGAGAGGGACATCTGTAGTAAGACAGAGGAGAACTATGATGAGATATGTTCCGGGTGTGAAGATGTCCGGGTGCATCAGTTAGATATATTGCTAGAGGGTTATAATAATTAATGCTGAGCGAACGCAGAGTTATAGTTTATATACTTCGAGAAGGAATATTTATTTACTATAGCGGGGCAGAAAGCGGGGTTAAAATGGACGTGATTGAAGGCAGTATGGAAGAAGTGGAAGAGTTAGAAGAGGAAGAGGAGGAGCTAGTAGAAGGTGAAGTAGATTACGGCGGAGAGGAGAAGGATAAAGAGATGGCAGGCATAATGGGACGTTTGGAGAGACGGGAGAACAAGGAGAAAGCCGCTGATCTTGTAAGCAAATTGAAAGGTAAAAAGAAATCGAATAAGAAGATAATGCCTTATGAAATATACGCAACCTCGGGGGAATGAATTATAAATCTCCCGCTGGTTTCACCATGCTCAGATACAACCTGCTCCACCATATAACGATTAAAGGTTGAATAACGATAACGGATACAACAACGTTAAAAAACAGTCCAGTGAATGGTATTAAGCGGAGAATAATGCTAACAACGATGCTTATAACAACTGCGACAAGCCAGAGCAAAAAGACGTCTAATTTGTTCTTCATGAACATGTTAAAACCTTTCTTAACTCCTTCTATCGCACCAAGGTCATCTATAACAACCGAGTACCGCGGTAGAGCGAACATTATGCTTACTATTATCCCGTAGATGCTCATTATCAATATTCCGATCATAAATATCGCAAATGCCGGCATGAATATCTCAGGTGTCTGTTCTGGAGACGTTGTTATAGCTGGAAGAGCGTACACTATGCCGGGGATCAAGAAAACGAAACCTATAAGTGCAATTAAACCAACGATGATATCGGCAAAGAGCAAACTAATGAATTTTCGCTTACCGTACCCTTTCATGTCGGACAGACGGGTTCTACCCGTTCCCGTCGCCTCTTTCGCCATGCCAATCGCACCGGCAGCGAAAAACGCATTTATTAGCAACCCAAAAATCACGGCGATGATGACGGCAACTATAACAATGCCTATGTTTTGAATGAGTTGCGACATAAGCGGTAGAATAAGTTCGGGTGGGATTTTATCTGGTTGGGATAAGTGCGGTATCAAAGAGGGTAGCGAAGGAACCGCTGCCAATATGGCACTGCCTATGATTATGAGTGCCACTATGGATGTTAATACCATAGAAAACACAAAAGGTAGGCAAATACACAAATTCGCCTTCCACGTATCGAACCCCTTTTTTATTACACTGCCAAGATCTTCTACCATGTTACCCATTAGAAGACATTAGCATGAAAAAAAAGTTGGGATGTGTTGAATATGGGTAATAATATAAAAAACAAAAACTTTTTAAACATAAAGAGCTTTTTATCTATCAAGGAAAGAAAAGTAAAAAGGTGATGGTATTGAAAAAGGGGCTTTGTACCTAAAGTACAAAATTCATTCGGCTTTAGGTGCAAAAGCTTTGAAAATCGAAAGGGTTATATATGAAAAAAAAACCGAAAGGAATTTTTAGATAACCAATAGTTATTTAAGAGAAGATGGAACTAACCTTAATATAACCATGAGTGAAAAGAAATTGGATAGTACAAATGTGGTGCTTTTAGCAAAAAGTCATAATCCTACGATAGTTTCTAAAGATTGGATTATTAAAAAGGAAGTGTTGGAGGAGCCTATAACCAATTTCGTTCACACGCCCCCTTTTTCTATGGTTGAAAACAATGAATTGAACATTCATGTGGACTTAAATAGGATGCAGATAACTGTAAAAAAATAAGAATATAACACCGGAAGAAATGAGAGAATCTATTGAAAATTGGGAAATATATGAAAAAGTGGAAGGGAACAGCGAAATAATCAATATGTTAAGGACTGAGATTTCTATGTTGATGGATAAAGTTACTAGTCTTGAGAGAAACATAACACCATTACTATCAAATATTGCATCATCAACCACTCCAGAGATAGTGCTTGTTGAGGAGATGAGTAAGGAAACAGCTAAGGAAAAACTATTAGATTATATACGGGGGCATAAAAAGACAGACATCGTAGAGTTACATAAGAATATCCACTGCGATATTAGACTATTAGTCGAAATTATTGACGAACTGCGAATGGAAGGGGAAATAAGGGAGGATTAGATGCCGACTCATAATGAACTTAATGATACGATAATCGGGGAAAAGATATATTGTGTCTTCGAAAAACAACCTACAAAGCCTACACGGGTTTCTACAACAGGAAGGCATAATGCTCAAGCAATAACAATTAAGGGCAATCCTGCATGTGCTATAATTGTAAAAACGGTGAGGTATATTGAGGATTGAGTTAGAGATGCCCAAAAAGCGGAGGGGTAAAGGGGGGGGTAGGTAGTGCCTTCGGGTATTCATTCGATAACAACTGAGCCATGCGTGTCTCTATAGCGAAAAGTGAGGTAGAAAAATAAAAATTGGTCGCTACTGCTACTGATGCGGGAAATATCTCGGGTTGTGTAAAGAAACTATTCTCAAGTTAAAAATGCAAGTTATTTATATAGTGAACAATAATCTTTATTAGAGGTGATTATTAATCATGATGGGCCCAATCATTCCAACACCATAAAATTACAAAGGTTTTTGATCATCCGTATCAAGAGCGATGCTACTATTAGGTGTAGTGAATTTTAGTTTGGAAGTTCCCACAGCAAATAATACGTCGCAAATAACTTTGGGTCAGGTATATGTATTTTTAATATCTGCCGCCCTTCTTCGGAATATTCAAATTCCGGCAAAATACTTTCTTTTTCATCTATTAAGACACCTGGCGTGTAGAAGAATCTTACGTCATGTCTACATTCTTCTTTCTTGACTTCATAGCCCTTAGGAAAGCAAATTTTTATTTTCAACTCATCAGTAGGGGATACTACAGTTGATGCAACAAATTCTTTAGGCTTATTATTAAACAACCATTCCTTGTTATTTATTTTTTTAATAATCTCGCTTTTTGTTTTAAAAAGATTGGCGAATGTCTCCCTAATTTTATAGTGAAGTGGCTCTCCCTTGGTAAGAGGTGGCTTAATTGATATATAGTACAGTCTTTCCCTTCTTCCACGTATAAACTCATGATTTAGGGTTAATTTTTTAGTTTGAGTAATGTCTTCAATCAGAGGCTTCTTTGATACAATCTCTGACGGCGCATCTAGAGTAATACGCTCCAATAAAGCTGAGATTTCCTCTTGCGCTTCGATTTTAAGTTCAGTTAGCACTTCACATGACTTTAAAGAGGTCCAATCATATATAATACTAAGTAATTGACGCTTAAATCTTAACACTTTTGACACTTGCTCTGAGGTTAATGATGCTAAAGAAAAATCGGGCAATCGGCTCCACACATCTAACATCCTTCTTTCTTTAAGCGCCTCAATAAATTCATCTAATGGTTTGCTCCTTCTTTCGTTTTCGATTCTTCTTGGCAAGAAGTCATTACCTGCTTCGTTAGGTTCAAAACGAATCTCTGGTGATATAAAACCAGCTCTTTTTAACTGCATTTCAACATCAGGAGATTTTATTTTATCGTTCGATTCCTTTACATGGTCTTTTAGAAGTTTTTTATATTCCGGCCTTGGATAGACTATTAACGCTTTAAAAATTGGTTTTTTATATTTATCGTTAATTTTATTTACCTCGAGATCCACATCTTGGGTATAATAGTGCTTGATCCAATGGCTCAATGATATGGGTGCTTTTAAAAGCCTTCCTTGATACATTCGAAAATGGCTTGGCGTAATTCTATTAGATTTATAATCTGCTTCATCTACAAATCGCAACAATGCTGCTAGAATTCCAACACGTACCTTGTTCCCACGTATTATTGTATCATCATAAGCATGAGTATTCAGCTTAGTAAATCGATGCCCTCGACTTATATAAGCTACGTATAAGTATTCATTATGCTCAGCTAGCTGGATGATTTTGTGATTGAAATGATAACACGGCACTATTTGATGGCGGAAGGAAAGTTGGGGAGAGTTACAGCGTGAAGAAGATCAAATTAAAATACTGAAAATCTCGATTCAAAAGCACCTAAACCATCCCGATTTTTGCCTTTATCGCTTCTAACTCATATTCAATCTTTGCGAACTTCTCGCCCATATACGACCTTAAGTCACCTCTTAAAGAGCTTATTTCCGTAACTATTTCTTCTTTACTTCGGTCTATCGCATCAATGGTCTCATCCTGCTTCTCAAGCATCATATCCTGCTTCTCAAGCGTCTTATTCGTATCCCCTTTCACACCCTTCAAAGTTTCATTCATAGAACTCAAAATGCCAATCATCACCTCGCCTTTCTTATCGAAACTCCGCATCAGCGTAACCATCTCACTTTCGCCCTCTCCTGGAACGTCTAAGCCACGCCTCTCAAAACTACTGAATTCGCCTTTGTAGCCCTCGTATGTCGCCTTCATTTCTTCTATACGCACAAATGATGGTGAATTTTGTTTTACTGAATTGATTAACCTTTCTATCGCTTCACCTTCTCCCTCACAAACCACCTTGACACTTCCATCTTTGTCATTTTCCGCAAATCCCGTCACATTAAGCGAATCCGCAACAGTCTTGATAAATGTACGGAATCCTGCTATCTGCACATTACCTCTTATCCTGAGGCTCGCCCTTTTCATCATTAATATCTGCTCCTGTTACATAATATTGGAGAAGATAATATAAAACTCATATCTTCAACTGTCTTACTTTTTTAATCATGGTAGTGCCATAGATCATGCTGTTCACCACGGAGACACCGAGAATCAGAGAACTTATCAATTGGGATTTTGGTATCTATTTTCTCACTTGTATTCTTCATTCTTTCCTCCTCCGTGTCTCTGTGGTTTTTATTTATTTTCTGGTGCCTGCCTCTGCGTTCTCTGTGTGCTCTGCGGTGAAATTTAAGGATATTCCAATTTCACTAGAAAATTCGACTGTGCACCTGGAAGGGAATAGCATTAGCGGGATTTTTAATCTATCCGGATAGAAGGGTGTGAGAAAGCAGGATAAAAAATAGCTGAAAGATTAAGATGCCCACCCTAAAAAAACGAAAGTTATTTATATACCCTACTTTTTCCTTGTTATTTATAGAGGTGAATCTCAGATGAAAAAAAGCGATAAAGGTAAGAAGGTTTTTGGTGTGATTGTGATTTTGGCGATTATTGTGTCGGTATTTGGTGGTGTAGTGTCGGCTGTGGATTTGTCGGGGGGGGGGTAACACAGCGTGTTACTGCTGTCGAGATACAAACTGAGGTAGGCAATCTAAGCTCAGAGGAATTGACGGAAGCTTTTGGTGCGGCGACGAATGATACCGTCAATATTGAGTTTGCGGATCAAAGTTCGCGTTCTTCTTATGACCGACAGGCAGCTTACAACTATGCCTATGAATATTGGGATGAAGTTTGTAGTGATGGCTATTTTTGGAACACACCCACAGGATACATTTCATTATCACCAGGAACGAATATTGTAGGTTGGACAGGTTATGATTGTGCTCATTTTGTATCATGTTGTATTGGAAGTGAGCCTAATGACTGGGGTGGTGGCTTGCCTGTCCCCGAGGAATATCCTAGTGGTCCATGGGGTATTTCAAGCTCAACACGCCTCTATAACTGGCTTATAGATAGTGGAAATGCTGTTGAAGTATATTCACTGGCCCAATTAGAAAAAGGAGATGTTATCTCCTATGATTTGAATGAAAATGGGCGCCCCGATCACACTGTACTGTATTTAGGCAATGGGAAGATCGCAGCCCATACAGCGTGTTACTGGAATGTAAATTGGGATATCTATAACCCCAGCTCAGGTTACTACAAATTTGTTCATATTAAGAGTGATACTGCACAACCTGATCTGGTTGTTGAGGACATCTGGGTTGAACCATCAGAATTTGGACCCGGTGACACAGTTAAGCTGTGGCAAAGGACAAAGAACATAGGAGGTGGAGATGCTGTTGGCACGTTCAGGATACAAAGATATATCCTATGAATTCAATTGCGGCTGTCTCTTCCTCATCAGATGCAGAAATTCCTCAAATTCCTGAAACTGTATCTCCGGGGTATTACTACGTAACAGTATTTGCCGATGCTTTCGACGATGTAACTGAGTCGGATGAGAATAACAACATAAATAAGGCACCTGATCAGATACACATAACACCAAACTGCGGTAACATGGACGTAGCTCCAACGAGCTGGAGTACAACGATAGAACATGGGCACTCGGATAGCCAAATTGTTACTGTTTCGGCAAGTAGCGGTCCTGTCAAAGGTGTGACAGTGAGCAAGATTTCTGGACCTACCTGGCTCAGTGTCAGTCCAACAAATCTTGGAGACATAGCATCTGGTTCGAGCAAGACATTCACAATGACTGCATCTCCACCTGCCGGCACCAGCGGTGATTTCACATACACAGTCAGGGTGAGCAATACTTGCGGAAGCCCATCTCCGAGGGATGTGACCGGGACGATACATGTGAAGATACCTTGTGGCGACATGGGTGTCAGTCCAACAAGTTGGAGTACAACGATAGAACATGGAGACTCGGATAGCCAAATCGTTACTGTTTCGGCAACTGGTGGTACGGTTGAAGGTGTAACGGTAAGTAAGATTTCTGGAGAAACATGGCTCACTCTCAGCCAGACAAATCTCGGGGACATACCCTCCGGCTCAAGCGAGACCTTTACGGTAACTGCAGCTCCACCAGCGGGCACCAGCAGCGGTGATTACCCCTATACAATCAGGGTGAGCAATAGCTGTGGAACCCCATCATCGAGGGATGTGACAGGGACGATAACGGTGCTATGCGAGGGTTGGAGTGTCAGGTTAGATGTAACGTGCGGTGTAGGAACGGATGTTGTTGCGGAATTTGGACTGAATGAAGCGGCAACGGATGGCTTCGATGCACAATTCGATGTGCCTCTGCCACCATCGCCACCACCACCATATCAACTGGCGTACTTCTACTATCCGGGAAATCCAGTGGGTGTTAAGAGTCTGATCACCAGTTATATTCCTCCAGATCAGGAGTGCAATATCTGGCCTTTCCAAGTGGGTTACAATGGTGACGCTTCAGACGTTACAATCACGTGGAATGCCGATGATATAGCGGCTGTGCCCGCGAACTGTTCGCTCTTATTCGTGGTCGATAGCGAAGAGATCGACCTGCGTACTACGCCATCATACAAGTTCAGTGCAACGACCGGAACATACGAATTCGAGATTCGCGCTTGCTGTACCCCAAAGTGTGAAGGCACAAATACCAGTTGCGGTATTTACCCGGATTGTGAAAACTGCACGGAAAAAGATGGTTGCTATCCCTATGGTAATGGTTGCGAAGAAAGGGCGTATTATTGCAAGAGCAATGAAGAGGGTTGTGACTATACTTACTCAAATAGGCATACTGACGAGTGGGTACATACAGGTAACACGAGATGGGTAGACGATCCAGAGAATGACTGCAAGGAGAAGAAGCAGAAGGAGCAGGAATACCACAATTATAGTTGTTCAGATGGTACTTGCACGGACAGCATCACGGATACACAATGGATAGACACAGGAGATACGAAGAGCAAGCCAGATGGAACTATCTGCGGTTGCACCGCGAATAACACCCTTAAGAGATGTTATGAGGGTACTTGTACAGATACCGGAATTTGCAACTCGACTAATTGCAGTGCGGATGTTGCGTGCGATGGCAAGAAGCCCGGGGAATCATGTGGAGCTGGTAGAATATGCAATTCAACTTGCAAATGTGTATCATCTATTGCACCACCAGAAATAACTTCCTATGCGCCGGATTCTCCAGTCAACGATAACGAAGGTGCAACAAGGACGTTTAACATCTCAATCAATCAAACGGTAAATGTTAGTTGGCAGATAGACGGCACGATAGTTCAGACAAATAAAAGTGTAACAGCCGCATCATACACGAATACAAGCGCGGTTATTGGCACATGGAATGTTTCTGCGATTGTAAATAATGCGAATGGAACCGACATGCAGACGTGGACATGGACGGTGACATCACCGTGTTTCATAGCAACAGCAGCATATGGGACGCCATTGCACGCGGATATAAACGTTCTGAGAGATTTCCGGGATGAATACATGATGCCCAATCCAGCCGGGCGAGCATTTGCACACAGAGAACGCAGAGGCGCCAGAAAAACCCTGTAATAGTTGGAACCTCTTAAAACTCTGCGTACTCGGCGATCTCCGCGTTGATAAATCACTGGCTTTTCAGACAGTGCCAGCCTCTTGCAACAACAGACGCACCCAGTAGAGGAGCCAAACCATTAAGAGTACTGACCACAATTTCCGGTACCGTCAAGTAATGGTCGATATTCTTCTTCAGATAGGGTACTATATAATTCTGGTTGTACTGGACCACAGCGCCATCCAATATGATGAGCTCTGGATTATAGGCTACAATAACATTTGAAATGCCCCGTCCATTGATCTCCCCCAAAGCCTCAATGAACTGCAACGCTAACGGATCATGATTTTTCGCGGCTGCGAAGATGGACTCACTGGTACTACCGTCAAACGCAACGTCAGTATGAGCTTCTGAGTCACACCATTGCCGGAAGAAAAGAGGAATGTTCTTTCCTGATGCGTAGCCCTCCCAGTGGCCATAATTGCCGCATCCGCAGCGGATACCATAGCGTGTATCAACAAAGAAATGCCCGATTTCCGTTGCGTTGCCGTCCCGACCAAGTAATAGCTTGCCGTTTATCACTGCACCGCCACCGATTCCTGTTGAGATCGTGATGTAAACTACATTTTCACAGCCCTTCCCGGCACCAAAGCAGGTCTCGCCCAGTACCCCTGCACGACAATCGTTGATCAGATATACCGGCAGATCCAGGGCTTCCCGGATTGGCTGTACTAGTGGTACCGACGGAAAGCTAATGTTTGGAGGATTGAGTAATACACCTTTGCGGAGATCGAGAGGGCCTGCACTACTAATCCCAATACCGCGAATTTCCTTTAGCTCCTGTGGGGTCGTCAATTGCCGTATCTTTTCTGTGATGTCGTCAGCAATGAGAAGTGGAGAACTGCCCCCAGTTTTTGTCAGGGCAACGATTTTTTTGATGAGTTCTCCCGTAATTTCTGATACCAGCGCCACCCGGACATTTGTACCGCCTAAATCAACTGCAATTACACGTTCCATAGCTTGTTGTATATACTGTATAACTTCCAGCTATAAATTTAATTTAATTGTATAGCTAATCTTAAAAACCACGAGATTCCACAAGATTAACACAACACTTTTTCTTTTTTAGGAAAAAAGAAAACCTGTGCTAAAAGAAAAAAAGTTCTTTTGGTAAAGCTTTTCTTTTTAAGAAAAGGTTTGTGAAAATCTGTGTAATCGGGTGGTTATAAAAAGGAGCTAAACAAATACAGCCATTTTAATTTTAATTTTAATTTTAATAGCCCAACTTCCATAGGATTAATAGCGCTATCAGCACAACGGGAACCAACAGATCAGTATACAAGACACTACCCGCGTTGTAGAATCTTTTTCAATATGTCTTTAAACATTTGATTTCCCCCTATTGTTTAACTCTGCTCACCGGCGATTCTCGCAAAGGGCTTGTTTGTTACTGCGATTACACCATTTAAGCTACTCATTTTCCTTTCTCTTTTTTCATAATCTCTTTTATCTTCTTCTCTTCCCACTTAGTACCCAGTTTGCCGTAGACACTTATCGCATGCCAAATAACCCCGATTCCCCAGAAAATGGTTACCCAGTAGAACCATAGCGTATCCGGGCTGCTAACGAGGTTAATAATGACGAGCATAATATTCACTACGACATAAGCGATTAAATGTTCGTAAAATCCCCTTAGCTCACCCACTCTTTTTTTCGCCCTCTTATAGCTTTCTTCTTCATCCATCTTTCGTTCCACCTATATGATAATACTACATATATACAAAAGTTCTATTTTACAGTATATACGCTGTTCTATTTATTTGTCACTTTTGAAGATGCTCATGAAAGAAGGCGAGCAATTTCATCAATGCCTCAGGAGCAGCATTCACACTAGCGTCTGGACTACCCCAAAACACGATTTTGTCCAGCATCTGCTCCTTGTTCGATTTACGTACGAGTGCCAGTTCACCAAACAATACATTTCCGACACTGATTTACAGAGCTTGCACTGATTTATTTTTATCTGCGTTAATTATTGTTAATCGGTGTCAGTATGAATATTTTTGTAGGTCTTTACTTTTGGTTTTGTGGGCCATAAATAACTTGACTTTGTCACATTATAATATTAGAAGCTATATAATCTTTTCTCCATGCAACCACCTCATTCACCACACGGCACAAAAAATCTTCAGTAACCCTACCTTGACACCAAGAATATCAATTCACATAGGATTAATCGTAGAAACTGTCATAAATATCCGAAATCATGAGAGAGCCCAATCTAGTCGTGCCCAGATTGCTTGCAAGAGCGTTAAAAACCGT
>JAUWND010000035.1 GCA_030612835.1 Candidatus Methanophagales archaeon
TGCGCTGCTTTTTCAAATGTTTCATAATGTAAAGCCTTCTTATTTGGTAATCCAAAGTATGAAACTTCTTTTCTCGGGGAAAAGACATCTAAAATATCGTGTTCTGTTATTATTCCTACCAACTTTTTGCTTCCTTTGCTCTCAACAACCCAGACATGATCGCTTCCGGTTAGGATAGATAAAACGCATTCCAAGCTCGCATCTTTTTCTATTAGGGGCATTTCCCCTATCCTCTTATCCATGATATCCTTCGCAGGGATTTCATAAAATTCCGGTATCAACTTTTTCTCTTTTGCCATTAATTATTTTATAAACGATTTCGATATTTTAAATATTCTAAGCACTATCTAAAAATCTAGTAATTTTCATTATAAAAATCCGATATTGGCAGCAAAGGATTAAATATATTAATTACAATTAACTAAGAGAGGAGTGATAAAAATGCTTATTGAGATGCCAAGACATACGGAAATATTCGGCTCGCTGAAGATACACGAGATGCAGCGTGTTTTGAAAATTGATTCCGGTGGCTTTGAGAATCCACGTGCAAAAGACATCCCTTTTGACAAGATCAAAGATGTACTGAGGCGTCTCGCACTCGTCATACCTGTAAAGGATGAGAATATAAATTTGCTGGACGGTGTTTTAAGAGCTATTCCCTTTGACTGCACTATAATTGTGGTATCAAACAGCAAGAGGGAACCACAAGACATATACAAAATGGAAAAAGACGTGGTAGCTCGCATTCATGACTACTCACAGCAAGAAATACTCTGCATACACCAGAAAGACCCACAATTGGGCTTCGCCTTTTATGAAGCAGGATACGAGTATCTTCTTGATAATGATAAATTGGTGAGGGATGGTAAGTCAGAAGGCATGATTGCAGGCATGATACTTGCGAAATCGCTGGGGAAAGAATTTATCGGATTTACAGACGCGGACAACTACATCCCTAGTTCTGTGCGCGAATACGTAATAGATTATGCAGCGGGATTTTGCATGGCTGAGTCACCGTACAGCATGGTGAGGCTACACTGGCGATATAAGCCTAAGGTGGTAGACGATAAACTATATTTCAAGAAATGGGGCAGGGTTAGCGAGACCACAAACAAGTATCTTAATCTTTTGATCTCGACCCGCACGGGATTTGAAACCGGCGTAGTGATAACCGGAAATGCGGGCGAGCATGCACTGACGACAAAGCTCGCAGACATCATGAGCTATTCGACCGGTTATTCGGTCGAGCCCTATCACTTCATTTATTTGTTTGATAATTATGGTCTGGAAGTGGAAGAGATGGCACATCCGGATGCAGCAAGTGCAGGAATTGAAATTTTCCAAATTGAAACTTTAAACCCACACATACACGAAGAGAAAGGAGAAGAGCATGTTGATAACATGCTGCTTGGCTCCCTCAGCACGATCTATCACTGTAAGCTCTGCAATGATTATGTGCGGTCAAAAGTTCTTGAGGAGTTGGGCGATATCATGAAATTGGAAACACCGAAGAAGACAGTCATAATGCCTTCTATTGGGGGAATAGACCCACATAGATTTGTGAAGATATTGGAAGGCACAGCAGAATCGTTTGCGCGATTTGAGCAAGGGACTATCGAGAGTGAAGAAGAGAGAGAAGTAGAAGAGACATGAAAAAAGTTCTTTTTACAGATCTTGACGGAACCCTGCTTGACTTCTTTGACTATTCCTACGATGCGGCTATTCCCGCGCTGGAAGCTCTGGAGAAGAGAAATATTCCAATAGTATTTTGCACAGCGAAAACATTGGCCGAGAACGAATATTACCGAAAAGAGATGGGAATAGAAGACCCGTTTATTGTGGATAATGGTGGTGCGATTTTCATCCCTAGGAAATACTTCGCGTTTAGTTTTGATTCTAAAATTAAGGGCGATTACTGTGTCGTTGAACTTGGTGCTTCTTATAAGGTGTTAAGGGCAGCATTAACAGAAATCCGAGAGGAGACCGGATTTAAGATAACGGGTTTTGGTGATATGACGGCAGAGGAAGTAGCAAAAGATGCTAATTTTAGTGTTGAGAAGGCGGAACTTGCAAAGGCGAAGGAATATAATGAGAGTTTCATTTTTGATGAACCAAAAGCGAAGGAGGCTATTTTGTTTGATAAGATTAGAGAAAAGGGATTTAGTTTCACTCACGGTGGAAGATACTACAACATACACGGGAAGAATGCGAACAAGGGGAATGCCGTGAAGATTCTCACACAGCTCTTCAAAAAGGAATATGGTGAAATAAAAACCATAGGTGTTGGAGATAGCACGAATGACATTCCGATGTTGAAAGCGGTGGAGCAGCCAGCAATAGTGAAGAACAAAAAAGGGACATGGCTTAATATCTCTCTACCAGACCTTTATAAGGCGGAGGGCGAGGGACCGGAAGGCTGGGTCGAAGTCGTGGAAAAGTTTATATTACTAGGTGTGTGATATAGTGGTGAGAGGTATGACAACCGAGAAGAAAGAGGGCGGAAGTAAAGATACTATTTATCTCGTTCCCCACACACATTACGATGCCATCTGGGTATTCACAAAGGAGGACTATCTTTATATCAATCTGATGCTCATTCTGAAGGAGGTTGCAGAGCTTATTGAAAAGACCGATTACAAGTTCTTGATAGAGCAGACCTTTCTGCTGGAGGCGATGGAAACTAGGTCTTCGGAATTGTTCGCAAAGATCGCGAAGAACATAAAAGAAGGCAGGATTGAGATTGCTGATGGGGAATACCTGATGGCTGACACAATGCTCCCGGAAGGTGAGACATTGATAAGAGAGATTTTACATGGTAAGAGATACGTAAAGGATAAGTTTGGGGTGAATGTGCCCGTGATGTGGCAGGCAGACAGCTTTGGCTTGAATGCCCAGCTTCCACAGATATACAAAAAATCCGGCTACAAGTACGTTGCATTCAGAAGAGGCTCAGCGAAGAGAGAGCCTACGGAATTCCTATGGGAAGGTTTGGATGGAACGCGGATTTTAGCTCACTGGATGCCTTTAGGTTATAGAGCTGGGTTGGACTTGACAAAGCTGGATGAGAGCTATGAGAAACTTAAGGCAGTTGCGGCAACCTCTCATATCCTGATGCCCTCGGGGAGTGGAGTTACATTGCCACAGCCAGAGACATCTGAGGTGGTGAAGGCGTGGAATAAGAAGAGAGGCAACGTAGCGAAGATGAAGATTGCAACACCACACGAATTCTTCGAAGCATTAGAGAAGGAAATAGAAGATAAGAACCTTAAGCTGGAAGTAAGGAAGGGCGAGATGTATTCCGGTAAGTATTCGGAGGTGTTTCCGAATTGCTGCTCGAGCAGGATGTGGATAAAGCAGGGGCTTTGCGATTATGAGAATTGGTTGCTATGTTGCGAGCGATGGTGTACAATAGGCCACCTCTTTAATGCACATTATCCTTTTGATGAGCTGAGAAACTGTTGGCGGATGGTTTTATACATTGCATTTCATGATGTCGCCCCTGGAACAGGGATGGACAGTGGCTACGATGATGTGAAGCAATATCGTGGCTTTATCACCGCAGAGATGTCCAACCGATGCGCTAATGTACACAGTAAATTAGTAGAGACGGAATCAGCGGGAAGCGATGGTAAAGCGGAAAGTGGCGATATAATCGTATTTAACTCGCTCTCGTGGGAAGTTAAGAACTGGATAGAGCTGGATTTGAATTTTGACATAGGTAAAGTAGTAGAGATCAAAGGGTTAAAGAGTGGGGAAGAGGAGATAGATGTTGAAGTCATAAACTTTGCACGGTATGAGGACGACTCGTTGAGATATGCGAGGATAGGATTTGTACCCGCGGTTCCTGCAATGGGCTATAAGGTGTATATTATCCTTGAGCGGGAGCCCAGACGGTACCGCTATGACCAGAGTTTTATCATGGTAAGGGGAAACACAATAGAAAACCGATTCTTTGGGGTAGAGGTGGATCCCGCCACAGGCTTGATTGATGTCTCTTTAGACGGTAAAGAAGCGGGAAGGGAGAGAATTTGCACGGCGAATGAACTTGTGCTAGAGGAAGAAGCCGGCGACCTATACTACCACCGACAAACACTTGCTATCCCTCTGAAGACAGAGAAGGGAGAAGGAGTGAAGTATGGCTCATTCAGTGTAAAGAACTTCTATATAGACAAGAGTCCTTTGAGACGGGTTATTAATGTCGAGACCAATTACTTTTCACTGCGATGGCCGTATAGATTGACAGATAAGCAGAAGCCACTTATATGGCGGCATAAATTCTTAGAGTGCACGAAGAAGATAGTAGTTTATAAGGACATTCCAAGAATAGATTTCGTTACTACTATAGTGGATAAACATCCAAGGGCACGGCTCAGAGTCCGGTTCTCCACGGACATGAAATCCCTGACTTATGCCTGTGGTACCCAATTTGGTGTTGTTTCACGACCGACAGACCTGTGGCACTATAAGCCAAAAGAGAAGTGGGTTGAGGAGCCCTGCGGTGTATTCCCCTCATTGAGGTGGCTTGATTATTCTGATAGAAAGAAGGGCCTAACGGTAATTCACAGTGGTATACCGGAAAATGAGGTGCGAGATGGAGACGTCTATTTGACACTGCTCAGAAGTGTTTCGATGCTCTCTTCGGATGGTAAGACAGGACCTGCAATTCCTGTTCCCGATGCGCAAGAGTTGAGAAGATACACATTCAACTATTCCATTTACCCGCATGAAGGAGATTGGAGAGACGCTTCGGCATATAAACATGCTTATGAATTCAACTGCGCATTGTATGGTATGCAGTTGCCAGAGGATAAGAAGCTCCCTTTGAAACGGTCATTTTTGACGATAGAACCAGATAACGTCATTTTGTCCGCGATGAAAATGGCCGAGGATGAGGATGGTGCGATTATAAGATTCTATGAGACCAAGGGTGAAGAAACGGATGCAGAAATAACGCTGTTCAAAGAGCCAAAGACTGTTAAGGTGGTGAACATGCTGGAAGAAGAGGATGAGACAGTGAAAAAGGAGTTAACGAAGAAGGGTGAACGGATACTGTTGAAGATGAATCCCTTTGAGATAGTCACATTGAAAGTGAATTATCTAAAAGGAGATGTGGGAGATAAGGGGAGATCGAAATGAAAAAAACAGTTTTCCTCGTTATAATAATTCTGACAGTTCTAGCCATGATTACTATTAACACTGTGCAAAGCGAAGAGAATAAATTTATCATTACTGATGTCACCCCGGAAAGTTTACAGCCTTCTGAAATCACTACCGTGAGCATAACACTAAAAAATATTGGCACCCGTGCCGCATATCACGTTGCAACTGAGGTACTTGCAGATGATAGAAGCCCGTTAAAAGTTCTCGGAAGAGCAAAGAAGAGCATCGAAACCACCTCTCTAAATTCTTTAGGCCGCAACAGGAAAATAACCGTACAATACGACTTTTATATTGACACGAACGCGAAAGCAACCATTTATCCTATTCCTTTGCGAGTGATATGGAGTGATGAGCCAGAACCTGAGAAATCTATAATAGACGAATTCAAGAGCGAAGAATTGTATTTTGGTATTAAAGTAAGTGGACAGGCAAAAGAAGCTAAAGTTGATATTCTTAATGTTACAACGGTTCCTGCTGTGATTGAACCAGGAACAAAAGCGACCCTCGAGATTAAACACAAAAACATCGGCGAGTTAGCGATTAGCTCGCTTAATGTAAGGCTGCTTGCAGAATATCCTTTTACCCCTGTTGGCTCGAATTTAGAAGTATATATAAACGAACTGGACCCTGGTGAGACCGTAACTGCACGCTTCAATATCGCCGTAGATGTCCACGCACCGAGCTCATATTATGAAATACCACTTATCCTAGAGTACGCAGATGAATTCCGCACCCACGAGAAGAACACCTCGATTGGCATAGAAGTGAAAGGTGTACCAAGGATCTTCATACAGGAAATCATCCTTGAACCCAGTAAACTGACTACCGGCACAGAGGGATTATTAATGATACGGTTGATAAATACGGGTACGGAAAGTGCAGAGGATGCCAAGATAAGAATACCCGGCGCCGGTAATATACTGACGGAAGAGCATCAGTTTATCGGCGAAATAGCACCTGGTGAATCCCAAACCGCTGCTTTTGGCGTTGCTGTTGATAAAGAAGCAAAGATAGGTAAACATGGGCTGACGATAAGCATGTCGTGCAAGGATAAGTATGGCGCGAGCTACGGCAATTCAAAGATATATGAACTAAGCATTTTTGCTGTTGAACCTTTGATACCATCGGCATATATATATGCTTTTATCGTAATAGTACTGTTGTCCATCATAGTTTATGTATTCATAACTGTGCGCATTAAGAAAGAGGAATAAGAAGTTTTCCAAAGAAAGAAGGTAAAAGATGAAAATAGAAATGAAGCAAAAGAGGATATTAGTAATTCTTTTATTTTTATGCTATTTCCTACTATTAACACCTTATGTCGTCCATACAACGCTGAGCGAAGTTGATGCTGGGATTGTTGATGATTTGAAGACCGTCTCTGTTCTATCTTTACCCGCGGACATTCAGGATGTTGCTGCGTTTAATGATGAATGCGCCGTTCTTTTGGTAGCGGATAGCATCTCAGGCGTGAAAAAAGTAATAATAACCCAAAAATCACCTCATTCTCTCGGTGTCTCTAAAGGCGATGTGGTAGAAGTTACAGACAAAATAATCGACTGGTATGTGGATTGGCATGCGTATCAATTCTTTGATAAAAAGTTTAATGCACTTATTGTCGGCGATGTTGGAGAAATTGGCACAATAGAATCGGGCATTGAGAAGCTACTTTCTGCTCGCCTTGGCAATACTGTTTTTTCGGTCTCAAAGCTAATTTTTGCATTTGCACCTCTGCTACTTATTCTCTATATCAGCTACTCTTTCAGAAAACGGTTTTATCTGTGGAATATTCTGGCAATTTTAGCGCTCTATTCTTTTGAAGTCTTTATCCTCACTATGGTAGGGGGCATGCACCATATAGCGATGGCGGGTATATGGAAATACTTTGGCTATTTGTTTGTGGTGTTAATCCCTTTTACCTTTTTCTTCTCGCGATACGAAGAAAGCGAAGCAGGTCAAAAGAGAATAAAGGGATATTACGAGAAGATAACGGAATTAATCGCTCTGTCGTTTAAAAAGTAAACTAAAAAGATATTTAAAAGAGAAAACAATATTTAAGTCAAATGAGAATTGCTATATTGGATTCCTATTTTAATTGGCCACCCCCTGGTGGTGGAATCCGAGACATCAAGGAAGTTGCCAGCGGTTTAGCGAAGAAGGGTTATGAACCTATACTCATAATTCCTGAATATGAGTCCAGAGGCGTGATAGCAGACGATTTGAATTTCAACTTTGAAATCAAAAAACTCAAGTTTAACAAGTTCGATTTCACCGGCTTTAATTTGTACCGAAGAATAAAAAGCGTATTATCGAGATTGCAACCTGACGTTGTCCTTGTCGGCAACGGTAATCAGCTTAAGCCATATATGATTCTTGCTTCTCGAAAATATCCCGTAATTGTGAGGTTATATGCATACGAGTTCTTATGCCCCTTATATTACGGAATATTATTTAATAATTCTCATGTTTGCGACTCTAATTATATTTCTTCTCCACACAAATGCATACCCTGCATGTTCAACAAAAAGTATATCGCGAAGCTCAATTTCGAAGCTATCCGTAGCTGCTCGTTTCTTTTACCTCTTTATCACCGTCTCGCAAAAGAAAGCCTTAAAATACCTAAAAAGTTTATCCTTACTTCTGATTATATGAAAAGGAGATTTTCCGAGATTATACCCATTGAAAAATTAGAAATTATCCCAAGTGGTGTCGCCACAGATAAATTCAAACCTTACGAAAGCGAAAAAAGTAATCGAGAAATCAAACGTATATTCTTTTCCAGCAGACCGAATGACCCGTTAAAAGGCTTGAATGCGCTAATCAATGCCGCAAACATCCTCTGGAAACAGAGAAGAGATTTTAGGATATTGATCACCGGGAACACAAACATAAACATTGAAAAACACCCGTTCCTCATACAGCAAAGTTGGAAGAGTGAAAATGAGATATGTTCCACTTATGCATCGAGTGATTTAGCGGTAGTGCCATCCCTCTGGGCGGAACCTTTTGGTCTCGCTGCACTTGAAGCGATGAGTTCCGGAATAGCTGTAATTGCATCTCAAACAGGTGGCTTAACAGAGTTCATTGAAGATGGAAAAACGGGTATTCTTGTTCCATCTGGAGATCACAGAGCATTGGCATCAAAAATAAATGAGCTACTGGATGACGAAGAATATAGGCTGAGGTTGGGTAATAATGCAAGGCGGCATGCCCTTCAATATTCATGGTCTAATGTAATCAATGAGTATGTCACTGTGATTGAACAGATTCCGGTTCAGGTTTAACACCGATAACAATAATAAAAACCGGAGAGTACATCGGTCCCTGTCTTATTACCTTCACTATCTTGAGATTGGCATTTCTAAAAAGCGTGCGGAATTTCCTTTCCGGCATTGCCTTCCAGATGCCTTCAAATCCTTTTGGAAAATATCTGTATCTAACTCTCCAAAGTATTTTGTTACTCGTAACATTGGATATTATAAGTCCACCTGGCTTTGTCACTCTTGCCAGCTCGTTCATCGCAATCTGCGGATTCGGAAGGTGTACAAACGACTCCATACAGCACGTAACATCAAATATTTCATTTTTAAAGTTTAGATTTTCTATGTCCCCTTGCACGAATTCCACCTTATTTCCCATACCAAAATTTTCCGCTTTTTCTCTCGCTATCTTTATCATCTCTTCTGACAAATCGAGTGCAATTACCCTCTTCGCTCCCGCCAAAGTGAAATTACTTGCAAATCTACCCCTTCCAGTCCCGGCATCTAGTATTATCCTGCCTTTAGGGCTAATCTCTCTAAGGATATTCTCTTGATCTGAAAGCAACGTTTTAAACCAATTAAGGGTGATAGATTCAGGATCCCACCATTTCGATACGTTTCCTTTGCTTTTGAAGTATTTCTTAACATAACTTTCATCTAACTTCATGCTTCTTCAACTCTTCATGAAAATACTATGATTTTTTATATACATAATAAATTATTTTTTTCTGTTAATATAAATGAGTTTTTTGACATGCCAGAAGACAAAATAGTTGGTATGGAAAAAGCGATTTGTGAATTAAAAGAATGGCAGTTCATCGCTCTTTTAGTTACGTTGAGGTTGTTAAATTTCAGCCTCGTATTTGTAGTTATACGCAACCTTGTTTTTTCCTATGCATTTTCAAGAGGGAATAACATATCAAATCCATTATAGAAGGGATGACATGGTCGTTTAAGTGTATTGTGGGCGATATAGTGCGGTGCAGAAAAAATAAGAACAGATTGACAGAGATTATCCTGAAAAAGTGTGTATTCAATGCTGTTTGGTATGTAAGAAAGTGTCTATGAATTATGTTCCAGATCCCATGAGTAGATAGTTTTATAACTAAATAAAATTATATGAAGATAAAGAGGGCAAGGAAAATAAGTAGAAAAAATTAATGAACAAGAGGAAATTGTCGGTACAATGAAGGACTATAAGGAAGAGATAAAATGATAAAAAATGTGATACTAATAACAATTGATAGTCTCAGAGCAGACCATTTAGGATGCTATGGATATTACAAAAAAATAACACCAAAATTGGATGAATTAGCAGAAAATGGCATTATATTTACACATGCTTTTTCAAATGGACCCCAAACAACAGCCTCTTTCCCATCAATTTTAACCTCGACCTATCCCTTTATGTACGAAGTGAGTAAACAGCAATTATCAAAGCATAGGATTATGATTTCAGAGGTGCTGAGAGAGGCGGGTTATTCTACTGCCGGTGTTAATTGTAATCCCTATCTTTCAAGTTATTATGGATATGAGAGGGGATTTGAATATTTCAGGGATTTTTTTGAGGATTATCGTAGACTGCGAATACCAGAATTTACTAAATCTGGAAACCGTGCCAAAGGTTTAATTAGTATAATGGAAAAAGAGATCAAAAAGGTGTTTTCTGATTCCAGCACAATTTATAAGTTTTTAAGCAGATTTTATTCCGAAATAGGGAGAAGGAGTCAAGAAAAAAATTATTTAAAAATTATACTTGAACTCAAAAATATCAATGCTGAAGTAATAAATAAAGAGGCAATTTCTTGGTTAAAGGAAAAAGGAAATAATAAATTCTTTCTTTGGATTCATCATATGGACGTTCATTTTCCATACTTACCGCCATCTAAATATTCAAACTACAACAAAAGGGAAGTAATTTCACTTAATAGTAAGCTAATTCTTCAGTCTCATATCAAAGATAACCGGACTAACATATCAGAGTCGGAACTAGAGCGGACAATCGAACTTTATGATCTCGAAATCAGGTATGTTGATGATTCCGTAGCTATGTTTTTAGACGAAGTGGAGAAATTAGGTTTACTGGCCAATACACTTATCATAATAACAGCAGATCATGGTGATGAATTTTTAGAGCATGGGGACACGTTCCATGTTCAAAAGTTATATGATGAATTACTTCGTGTTCCTTTGATATTTTATGCTCCGGAGCTGGATGAAAACAAAGTCATTGATGATTTAGTCAGCCTTTTAGACTTGTCCCCAACAATATTGGATATACTGAATATTGAAAAACCAAAGAAATGGCTAGGTGAGAGTCTGCTTCCTTTAATTAAAGGAGACAAGCGAAGGGCGAATAATACGGTGACAAGTGAAGTTAGCTGCTCAAATGGCAAAAGAAAAATCTCATGTAGGATGAAGAAATGGAAACTCATATGGGATGAAGAAAGGGATTTTTATGAACTCTATGATTTAGAGAAAGATAGTAAAGAACTCAAAAATATAGCAGAGGAAAAACCTGATATTGTTAAGTATCTTAGTTCTAAGATAAAGGAACATGTTTCAATGGAGAACAAGACAAGAAGGCAAGTAGAGGAGAAGAAAATCACAGCGATAGTTGAGAAATTAAAAACAGGGGGGATATGAACTTTACCTTATTTCACATAAACTTCTTCAATATCTTCTTTATTCTCTTTAAGTTTATTCCCATCTTCTTCTCTATTGCAAGAAGGATCACAATATCTTCGTTATCAAGACTCTTTGTCAGGAGTAACGAGAGAGCATATATAACATTAAACAATATAAAGAGGAGAGGTAGCATCCAGAAAGTAACAGTCAATAAATCTTTTGATAGCATGTAGAACATAAAAATAATGGTTATTGATGTGATTCCCGGCTTCAAAAGCGTTTTTGTGAACGAATGCACACCAGAAAGTCGGAAAAGTTTTGCCGCCATTAGAATGTTTACCGCGCAAATGGCAACCGCAGAAGAAGTTGCTGCACCTGTTATGCCCAAGGGCGGGATCAAAGAAAGATTTAGAACGAGATTTAAAATCGCGCTGAATAAAGCGGCCCACATCAGTACCCTCACTTTACCCATAGCAATTAAAGTAGCACCATTTGGTCCAAAAAAGGTATGAATGAAGAACCCAAAAACCACTATTTTTAATGCTATACTCGCTTGAACATAATTACTACCGAAGAAGAACTCTAAAACGGTATCCGGAAACAGGAAAATTATAAGGAATGCAGGTAATGTTGCTGTAAATATCCATTTCGTTAAGATGGCATAGTTCCTCTTTATCTCAGGCATTAAATTCTGCGAGTAAAGCTGCGATGTGATAGGGGTGTAGAGAAAGAGCATAGAGGCTGAAGGAACCACGATTAATTTGGCTATTGGTATAGCACCATTGTAGAGAGCAACCGCAATTGGAGTCTTGAAGTATCCGAGCATTAATGTATCTGTCCATGCAAGAATCATGCCAAGCATCATCGTGGCAAGTAGGGGTATGGAGAAAAGCAGTAGTTCTTTCCTCACTATAGGGTTATTAACGGTTTCCGTACCTTTTATAGGCAACTCTTTCACTGCATATATGACAACAACGATAAAAGTAAGGATAATTGCTGCAAGATTTGCATAGATCACACCAAGAAAAGACAAGCCAAATAGGAAAACTATACCCAAAGAGAGAAGAAAAAAAAGATTGCCTAAAATATCACCGAAATACACCTTTGCATCAACACGGTCAAATCCCCTGAATAGTGATAGGAAGGTTCCAGTCAAAGTGGTAAAAGGAATGCAAATCGAGAATATTTTTAGCGGTGTGGATAATTCAGTGGTATGGAAAAAGTTGGAAATAAAATCGGAGGCGAGAAAGAGGAGGATAGCGAGAAAAACGCTTGAAAGCAAAGTAATTTGAATTGATGAGACTATAACACCTTTAACCTTTGATCTGTCACCTTTCGCTCTGAAATGTGCGATGTACCTGGTTGATCCCTCTTGGACTCCCATTGCAGATACAATAACAAAGATATTTAACAAAACCAGTGCCAATGATAAGATTCCGTATTCGCTTTGCGTTATATACCGTATGATAATGACCTTTCCAATAAATGTTAAAAGCATGCCAATGAAAGTTCCAAGAAGGACTATTGTTGCTCCTTTTGCTACTTTAAATAATGATTCATTTACAATTTCCGCCATTTTTACCTAAATAATGGATAAAGTGCTATTCTCATTTTTTCATTGCGACTAACATCATTAATATAGGAAATATTCATATACTTCTGGAGGATATACGCATCCAGATTTGAAAGAGGCAAAAGGAATTTGCTCATTATGGACTGTCTTTTCATTAACGCGTAATTGCTCGTCTTTTCCCATTGTTTCTTATATTCGGATAAAAACTGTTTCGAGAAATCATTTTCATCTAAAGCACTTATGGCAACCCTTCCGGCAATCTCACCGGCAACAATTGCATTCTCAATCCCAGCGCCGAAAAAAGGATAGACCATACCCGCGGCATCGCCTACAACTAACATAGATTGGTCGTGTATTTCTCTGGCGGGGGCTAAAGGAATTAAAGCCGCTTTTTTATTTAATATCTTTCTGCCCTGAATTATCGTAGAAACTACTGGAGAGCTCATAAAATAGTTCATTATATCCTTAATGTTCCCCCTAATCTTCGAAATCCGACAGCCAACCCCAACGTTCATCAAATCCTTTTTGGGGAATATCCATCCATAACCCCATCCGGAGATATTTCTATCGTAGAACATTTCATAATGGTCAATTGGGTTCTCTTTATATTCTATTTCGTACACCAGTCCTAAAGCAGTATTATTATTATCCTTCTTAAACCCTATGCCAAACTTTTTCGCCAATGTATTTACACCATCGGCAAAGATTACGAGGTCGCTTGAGATGGTAGATATGTTTTTTTTATTAGAAGTGTAAACGACTATTCTTCCATCCCTTCTTTTTATGTTCACCGCTTTTGTAGATGTCAACAATGTTGAACCGTTTTCTTCTGCTCTTTCTGCAAGGTATCTATCGAATTTAGACCTTAAGATGCTGGCATGTCTTTCTCTATTTTCATAAACGCCCCAGGGGAAATGATGAACTTCATAAGGTATCCGTTTCTCCAGTATCTTATCTGGCAATTTCAGTTTATCTGCGCGTTGCTCGGACATTCCGCCACCACAAACGTTGTTCTTTCCGGGCCATTCATCTTTTTCAATCAACAAAACATTGTAGCCCGCCCCTGCTACTATATTAGCAGTAGAAGATCCCGCAGGTCCAGAACCAATTACTACAACATCCGCTACATCCATTATAATATATATTTATTATACGCATCCATTAAATACTATTATGTTGCAGCGTGGGATTTTGACTTTCCCTGATGATGAGGGGAGACATGTGGATGCAGAAATTGAATGGTGGTACTTTAACGGGCATGCCGAAGCGGAAGATGGAAAAAGATATGCGTTTATGGCCGCCTATAAAATGGACAGCATAATGTATCTGATAATTGTGGATATAGATAATCAAAAACACATCTCAATGGTTGATAACAAGCATGAGGTAAATTATTCAAAAGATAAAATAGACCTCAAATATGATGATAATTGGTGGAAACAGTTAGGAAAGCCATTTACTTATGAAATGCATAACCAATATGGTGAGATGAGATTAGACCTCCATTTAGAGTCTCTAAAACCACCACTTATACTTGGCGAAGGAAGACAAGGGAAAGTCCCCATGGGTAAAGGGGGATACAGTTACTGGTATGCACAGACCCATTTAAATATTCAAGGCGAATTGAAATTAGGCGACAAAAAGAGGACAATACATGGAAAAGGATGGATAGACCGGCAGTGGGGAAACTGGAACTGGTTTGGGTTCGGGAAATGGAAGTGGTTCAGCATACAATTGGATAATAACATAGAATTTGAAGTCGTCAAGATATATGAGCCAATTACAAATAGAGCGCTGACGTCAAAGTTTCATATAGTACACGAAGATGGAACCTCAGAAGTGCTTGATAGATTCAAAGTAGTAGACCTCGGGCACTGGAGAAGCCCACTGACAGGTGAAACCTATTCGATGGGATGGAAGATAAAAGTATCCGAACCGGAACATGATATAGAACTGGTAGTGAAACCTTATTTCAGAGAGCAGGAGATAGTAAAGGGGTTTTGGGAGGGCAGTTGCAAAGTTACCGGAATAATGGATGGTACGAGAGTCTCAGGACTATCATTTGTTGAATTGTTTAGCGGAACACAAGCGAGCTTTCCCATAAAGGCTATTTGCTATGTTCGTGCTGCACTACGTTCTGTTTTCAAGAAAGCATAATAGTCAACTAAAATTAATTATTTGTATAGCCACATAAAAAAAACACGAGATTTCACAAGATTAACACAAGAAATTAGAATTATTGGAGGCTAAAGTAGCTAAGGCCGCACCGAAACTATGTTAATAATATTCTGAGCCTCTGGAAGCATGTCTAACCATCCTTTAATAGTGAATTCAGTCATTAATTCTGCCCGTTTTCTCCATAATTTTTGTTATAACCATCTAAAGCACATTTAAGCCCATTTTATCAGACATAGGAAAAGGGGCGCTTACAACACTCGATATGTTTAAAGAAGCGCTTAAGAAAGCCTGAACGATGGTAATTAAAATCGTCCCTCGCTTTAAGATGCCTAAAGTATCGCTCCATACGACCTTATACTGCCTTCAGTAGTAGCCTAATAAAAGCCGTAGACAAATTTTTAGTGTAAAAGAGGACGAATTAGTAGAATAAAGCTAAATTAGGGCATTGAGGTAGGCGATTCCAGAGGCTCTTCTTTTTCTCGTGAAAATCTGTGTAATCGGGTGGTTATAAAAAGGAGCTAAACAAATACATATTATATATACAATAAAATATAACATGCCAGGAATAACAGGTGTAATCGGAACTGAAGCAGAAGCAAAAGTACTCTTAAAACGTATGTATAGCTCGATAAAGCATGAGGACGGGTATTTGGTAGACGAGCACTTCTCTTCGACATTTAATATAGCCCGCGTGCACCTGGGAATAATAAATCCGGAACCTCAGCCAATATTCAGCGAAGATGAGGGATTGTGCATCGTAATGGATGGCGAGATATACGATTATGAAGAAGAAAAGGAGAGATTGAAGGCGAAGGGACACAAATTTCGGGTTGACAACGATCCCGAATTTTGCTTATATCAGTATGAAGAGTATGGAGAAGATTTTGTCAATAAACTTAATGGCTCATTCTCTCTCGTTATCTGGGACGAAAAAAATCAGAATTTGTTAATTGCAAATGACCGATATGGGTCCAGACCTTTATATTATGATTGGAAGGTTGCTCTTTGCATCGGAAGTGAAGGCGATTTTGCAGGATGAAACGTTTACGAAGGAAATAAATCATGAAGCAGTTGCAGAGTTCTTTACCTGTTTAGCGAGAGATGTGCCACCTACACTTCTACGTCGTCAACGAGGCGTGTTTCCTCTTTTAGTAAATCTTTCATGCCTATTCCCCTCAAACTATCAGATATTGCCTTCGTTACATTGAGGTACCACGTCCTTATTTCATTGCCAAACTTGACCTCCACCCGTTCAACCCTGCCCAGGCCTTGCAACAGCATATCAGCACTTTCCCATGAATCCTCCTTGCCCGAAGCTTCTTTCAACTTCCATAGAAGCGCAGATATTAGCCGATATGCCAGCATGCAGACGAACAAATATGCCCTTACCCGATGCTCAAGCCGATGACGAACAGGCTCAACCTCCTCCTGTGTCTTCAAGACACGAAACACCTTCTCTATGAAATCCTTCTCCAGATACATATTCACCACTTCGTTGGCATCAAGCGATTCATCAGTTGAAAGGATAAGCCATTTCCCATCTGTGCGTTCCGCGAACCTCAATTCCTGTTTTTTATAGTCCCACACTATACGACCCCCTTCTTTTTTTCTACTCACTCTCGCAGCAATAAAATTAGACCATGAGTTCACGATGGTTTTAATCTGGCTATGGAGGCGTTTTTCGGACCAATTCTTCCCTATTTCACTCAATTCATTGAGTTCCTTGCCAATAATGGACAAAACCTCGTTTCTTGCATCAGCTTCCTTAACACCGCTTTCTCGGTTAGTATAAACGACTACCAAACGTTTTCGTCCGAACAACTTGCCTTTCGTTTTTATCGCATATATGTGACCAGTTCGAGCGCTGCGGGCAAGTGTATCCGGTCCTATGGGTATCTCGGTCATACTGATAATTTCCTTTGCTTCGTTAGACGTCTTTGGTATACCGCATATTAGCTTCCATCCTGCATCTTTCACCATTTCCACATATCTCTTGGATACGTTGCCACGACCCCAAATAAGCGTGCCTGATTCGATGGTCATGCTATTCAAGCGTGCAAGAAGATTTTTAACGGTAGATGCGCTGTGACGGCTTCCACTATAAACGAAATGCGCAATGGGGCATTTATCGTGCTTTGATACCAACGCTGCAAGGTTCACCTGGCGGCGACGAATCTTTTCAGGGTTATAGCCCAATTCAGCTAGAGGACAACTGACCCCAAAGAATAACACTGTCGTGAGGTCGTAAGCTAATGTTTCCTCATCTCCAAGGGGTAGAGGATGGTCATGACGCCATTTTTGATAGAGTGCATCGTCCAGTTCGCCACTCAGGTCTACAACACGTCCACTGGCACGGTCATCCATGCATACAAAATCGAGTGCTGATAGAAACGCATCCTTCGTGAAGGTTTCAGCAGGAATTCCGGCCAGATAAGGGAGATCCGTGGTGGGTACCCATCGCTCCAATTGGGTAGCACTCTCAGGGTCGATAACTCTGTTGATCGCCCAGATGGTCAACAATTTCCCTGGAGATGCCCCTTCAATCTGTGATTTTCCGCAGCATATTCTGTCAATTATGGGAATAAAATCAAGATTCTCTGCAATGGACCATAATAAGCGGACATCTCCGGCTCTATAAGATCTGGTGATTTTTATGCGATCTAAGACCCGTTTGCGAGGTTTATCATTTGTAGATAATTTGTCTTCTGGACCTATATAGCGTACAAATTTGCTGATAACCTTTTTTCCTTTCCTCACGGATTTATACTCTGCTAGATATACACGATTCCCCCTCTTGTGTCTTTTGATTGCCATGTAGGTGTTATAACACCTACGTCTATATAAACTTCACAGTTGAAAAATCTCGCAAACAGTGAGCCTATTAGCGCCAATATTGCATAATAATCGAATTTAGACATTCCGTTGATAAAGTGTAGGTGGCACATCTAATTCTGTTCAGGCTAAAAATGTCTTCCATCAACTATACCCCTTGCATCTTAATTCTCTTATGTTCTTATATTTGAAATGCTTTTCTTCGGGTGCAGCTCAGCCATAGTGATGTATCTACGAAGTACTTCTGATATACTGCCAAAAGGGAAGGATAGACGAAATTTGTAAAGACAGCATGGAAGATATAACAGTTATATTTGCGGATTCAGAAGATGAGGGGGGCTGTCAAGTATCTGTTGTTGTGGTCACAGTATTTTTGAGGGTGATTGGGTTGGGGTGATATACCTTATAAAGCCAGCAACTTCAATTAAAGGGTGAGGTGATAGAATGAGAGAGCTAAAGATAATAGTTGAGAAGCATCCAGAGGGATATGTTGCCTATCCTTTAGGATTGAATTGAAGGGGGTGGTGGTTGGCGAGGGAGATACATACGAGGATGCTTTAGAGGATGTAAAATCTGCAATCAAATTCCACATTGAGAGTAATTTGTAGGCAAGCAGGGATAAAGCGGGAGGATTTTCTGAGAGCTTATGAAAAAGCATGAGCAACTTCGTATAACTCGGTGTATGCGGTTACGCGTCGCTTCGCTCGGAACTTCCGATATACTCAAACAGTAACTCTGAAATCTCGGATCTAACATAACATACCCGCCCTTCCAGAACACTCATACAGGATCCAATTCAGCCATTTATTTACCGCCTGGTTCCTTTCTGTTCTTTAAAAACCTTTCTTTCAAAAAGTTTTAAAAACTTTACTAAAGAAATATCCTTATACATCATACAATAAAAAGGAGATTAGGTTTAGTGAAAGAAGAATGAAATTTGAAACGGGTCTTTTTGATATGGATGGCACTTTAATTGATTCGTCAAAAGCGATTTTGAGTGCGGTTAAGGAAGCAGCAAGAATAACTGGCTTGAGAATCCCCACAGATAAAGAGATAAAGGAGATAATCCATCTGCCAAGTCAGCTCTCTTTCAAGATTTTATACCCTGATATAGAACCAGATGAGTTTGATTCGGTCTTCCTCCGCCTTATGAGAAGTGAATTTAAAAATATGATAGAAGAAATCCCGAAAGCGAGAATGACACTTGACTTATTAAAAGCAAAAGGGATAAAAATAGGGATAGTAACGACAAAGGATAAATTATCAGCAGAAGAGTCGATTCGGTCTTTTCAGTTCCCTTGTAATCTTTTGCTCACCGCTGATGATACAGAAAGAACAAGACCTGATCCAGAACCGTTACTTAAAGCGATCGAAATACTCAATTCCACACCGCTTCAAACTATCTACTGCGGTGATACACCGCAGGATATAATCCAGGGTAAAAGGGCAGGAGTAAAAACTATTGGCTTAACTACTGGTCTGCACACAAAGGCGGAATTAGAGAAGGAAAAACCTGATTTTATCTTTGATAACATTGATGCGGTGTTGAATATACTAGAATAATATACTCTGTGAAGTATACTAAAAGAGAAATGCAAGAATTAATAAAATACGGTAAGAAGATAGTGGGGGCCGGGCTTGCACATTCGCATTTCGGGAATGTAAGCAAGCGAGTTGGTGACCAGATGCTAATAAGCACAACGGGCAGTATGCTCGATGAGCTGGAAGGACAGATTGTTACTGTTCCAATAGACCCTGCTACGCCTGATGAACTTGATGTAATTGCCTCGACCGAAGTAAACGTCCATCGCGCGATTTACCGTGAAACTTCGGCACTTGCTATTTTACACGGGCATTCGAAATATGCAGTGGTGATGTCCATGCTCTGCAAGCCAGGCGAGCAGATAGTGCCTGAAGATTCGGAAAGCGTCTACTTCCTGCATGAAATCCCGGTTGTTACCGGTGGTATCGGCTCACAGGAATTAGCAACAAATGCCGCTTCTGCTCTGCGTGACCATAAGGGTATTGTTGCTCTGGGTCATGGCACGTTTGCACGTGGTGCAACGGTAGATGAAGCGTTTGTAATTCTCAGCTCGATTGAGCACGCATGCACGGTTAAATACCTACAAGCTATCTACCAATTTTCTCGTAAATCTTTACATGTTTAATACAAAAGTATTTATAAAATAAACGTTAATAAGAAAGGTATTTACGGTGTTAGTTCTACCTTTGCATGTATCAAAAACTTACAAAAAACCTATCAAATTTGCAATATAAAGAACTATTTTGAGATAGGGGGTATATCACTATACTTCCGCATTTTAATTGAATTATCTTCGTTTAAATTGTATATAAATCTTTTAGATTGCATAAAGTACATAAATTATACCTTTAAATTATCATGGCATAGGAACTTTTCTTCTTCGCTTCGCTACCTTCATTGCTAAAGCCCAAACCAATTCACCCCATTTTGAAAAATGGTGTGTCCGTTTTTTGCACTAGGTTTTATTCTATTCTCCATCTAATGTATTTATTAAAAAAACCCTTTAATTTTTTTCGCTCATGTGTTAACTTATAAGAATATAAATAAGGATAGATTTTTTGAAATCTTTCTTTTAATTCTGTTTCACATATTTCCTCAAATAGCATATCTCGCTGTAATTTTTCTATATTCATAACGGTTTCAGCGATATTTATTCCATGCGCCTTCATAAATATTGCGTAACCGGCGAGAAGAATAAAAATCAAGGAAAGCATAGCTCCAATAACAATTATTCCTATTGTAACCAACTTGAAAGCGAAAACAATTTTATCAACCTGAGTTAATATCAACACTATAAATGTTAATAAAACTGATATAGCCATAAGGGTTGAAATAACTAGTTGGAATGGCTCAGTGCATCGTGTACCCTAAAAGGCTCAGTGCATAGGTACCTTCATATTCCAATTTTAGGCTCAGTGCATCGTATACCTTTTATTATAAACTCGACCTAAAGATCGAATTTTTGTGATTGTGTACTGTCTCTCCAATCTCATAGCCAAATTTATTAATCTCCCTCACCTTCAAATTTTCGTCTTTATAACACACTATGAGCGTTTGTTTCCACGTTTCAATGGTTGCCCAGACATATTCGCCGGTATATTCCTTGCCTACATTGAAATACTCATTGAGTACGCTAATCTTACCCCGCGAATCAACCTCACGGACAAAATGGATTTTCCCTGTGACCAAGGGTAAGCGGTCCACATCGATTGTAAAATCTTTTGGCAGTATGCGTTTAGGATCGACCGACTTCAGATCCTCATTTCTCAACTTCCAAGCATTAAATTTGTTTTCTGTTTCAAAGAATGTCGTTGACTTTTTCCGTATATCTTTCAGATCAATAAATAGTTCCTTTTGCCAGAAACGTTTATCAAAACCTTTATTGAATTCCTCTATCGTTCCGTTCATCCAGGGCTTTGACGGAGCGATGAACACCACTTCGATTCCTACACATAAAGCCAATCTCACGAATCGACTGAATGACTTAGGATGCTTGTAGTCGCCT
>JAUWND010000052.1 GCA_030612835.1 Candidatus Methanophagales archaeon
TAAATTTGACGGATATAATGAAAAATGTTTTTTATTTTTCGTTAAAATATTTTAGAATTGAGTTCTCGTCTTATATCTTTCGACCTGTGAAATCGCTATATTGGTGGTTAAAATATTTCACTTCTCTTTATCTTAATAAAGATATATCTCTAAAACAACTTTTTGGAATCTATCTAAAATTAGTTAAAGGCGCTATGAAAGGATATAATGATGGTATAAAAGTAAGAGAAAACAAGAACAATTTTGCGGATATAACTACACTTGACGGAAAAATAAAACTCAAAATCTGTTTCCTAAGTCAGGAATTCGCAAAAAACTGTAACGGCGGTGTTTGCAGGTATACTTATGACTTAGCTCATGCATTGGCAGAATTAGGGAACGAAGTCCATGTAATCACCAAATCAGAAAGGAATCGTGAATATGAGTATCGGGATGGGGATGTATTTGTGCATAAGATAGTTCCGGAACCAATGGATTTTTTGGGTTTGTCAGAGGATATGTATATTGCGGAAAAAAATCTGTCGTATAGTTATTCAGCATGTTTAAAATTGTTAGAGTTAATAGATAAGTTTGGCATTCAAATAGTCGAGGGTCCTTTATGGGATGGAGAAGGGTTTGTCTTCTCTTTGGTAAATCCAATACCTTTAGTCGTAAGATTAGAAACGCCCCTATTTAAAGTGGCAGAGATTCAAAGATGGCAAATGACGAAGGATTTGAAATTTGTAAATTGGATGGAGGGAGAAACAGTGAGGAGAGCAGAAAAGGCGATTGCAATAAGTAAAGACATAGGAACTTTAATCGGCAACCACCATATCATCTCCTCGGAAAAGATTGAGTTGTGCCCGTTAGGAATAGAAGTACCTGATGAAAGTTTGCTATTAAGAGATAAAAAAAAGAAAGTTCTCGATGTCTTGTTTGTTGGACGGCTCGAAAAGAGAAAAGGAGTCGAAACGTTATTTAAGGCTATACCGATTGTGCTCGAAGAAGTTCCAGATGCTCAATTTCATATCGTTGGTAAAGATACAAATCTCACGCCAAATGGTGGCTCGTATAGGGAATTTTTATTACAAAATCTGGACAAGAAATATCATAAGAATGTGTGGTTTGTTGGTTATGTGGATGATAATGAACTAAAGGATTTTTATAGAAATTGTGATATATTTGTGGCACCATCTTTATATGAATCTTTTGGTTTGATATATTTAGAGGCAATGGCATGGGGGAAGCCGGTTATTGGGTGTGATGCAGGTGGTGCTCGCGAAGTAATCATGAACGGAAAAACAGGCTATCTTGTGCCTCCAGATACACCGGGAGATCTGGCAAATGCTATAATTGATATACGGAGTGACGATGAATTGGGGGAAGAAATGGGTATAAACGCAAGAAAAAGGGTGGAAGAAACATATACAAGTGAAATTATGGCAAAAGAAACTTTAGAAGTATATAAGAAATTAGTGAACGATACTACTAAAAAAAGTTTGGAATATCTCGGGGATGGTTTCAAGTTAAAATATAGACCCTCTACTACAGATATAGGAACAATAAATGAATTAGTTTCTGGATGTTATTATGAATTGCTAAAAGAAATTAAAGATAATGATATTGTTATTGATATTGGTGCCCATATTGGTACGTTCTCTATATTGGCTTGTAGGTGTGCTAAAGATGTTAAAGTATATGCATACGAACCATTTCCTGATAATTTTCAAATGCTTAAACAAAATATAGCATTAAATGGGTTGGAAAATAATATTATAATTTTTAATAAGGCAGTTTGGCGATCAAAGTGTAGGAAAAAAATTAGTATTTATCGCGATGATATTGAGAATCTGGGTAGTCCCAGTTTATATTTTCCATCAGATTGGGAAGGTATAATTATCGATTGTATTACTCCAGAACAAATTTTTGAATCCAACAGGATAGCAAAAGAATGTATTCTTAAAATGGATTGTGAAGGTTGCGAATTCGATGTTCTATTCAATATGCCTCAAAAATATTTAAAATTGATTAAATGTATAGGAATGGAATATCACTGCCAACTCGGTCCTAATGATGATCCGTTTGAGAATAAAATAAAACTCAAGAAATGCCTAGAGGACTCAGGCTTTAATGTCGCCCAAGGTCCTGATTATGGATTGCTCGGCTTTTTATTTTGCTTCAAAGAAGCAAACAAAAGGAATAACAACGAATATTACGGGCGGGCAATTATAGGAGGGTCAGATCATGACTGATATTGGTTTCTCAAGTGAACCTCTGGATATGAAGAAGGTAAATCGTAACTTTGCAGATAAAAGAACGGTGTTAGAAAACGAATGGATGGAGCTTTTGCTGAATACCACAAATAAATGTAACATAAACTCATGTTTAACATGCCCCCATAAGTACAGAAAGTTTGGAACGCATGCATCAAAGGAGCTTATACAGAGAATCTCTCCATTTTTACAAAATGTAGATAAGATTTATCTACACGGGTTTGGTGAGCCGCTTGCAAATCCAGATTTTATCTTCTTCCTGAGACAAGCGAAATATGCTAACCCGAATATATATACAAGTGTTTTCACAAATGGAACACTGCTAAAAAAGTGCGCACATGAGTTAATAGAAAATGGTCTTGATGAGGTATTGATTTCATTGGATGCATCAAACGAAGAGCTGTACCGGGAGATCCGACAGGTAGACTTTGATAAGGTATTACGCGGGATAAAGGAGTTAAGAGGGTTATCCAGCGAGATCAAGATACATATAACGATGGTCTTGACCAAGAAGAACGTTTATGACATCTTCAATTTTATAGAGTTAGCGAAGGAATTGAGAGTAGATGGCGTCGGACTAATGAATATGTATATCTTTGATGACTTACCGCCAGAGGTTAAAGATTTATACCTCTTAGATGATGAAAACTGGAAAAATGTTATAGTAAGTATTATAAAACAAGCTAAAAAGATCTGCCAGGACTATAACCTCTCCTTTACCTACCCCCCTTGCTTTGATGAGCGTATCCTCACACAAAAAGAGAAAATTTTCTGCAATCATCCATTTGGCTTTTTTATCCAAATTGATGTCGATGGTGGTGTGCTACCATGTTGCGGTGGTTATAATGGCGCACCATTGGGTAATGTCTTCGATCAGAGCCTTGAGGAGATCTGGAACGGACGAGATTATCAAGAGCTACGCAAATGTATCATAGAGAATAGGATATATGATGGATGCAGGAACTGCGAACTCTATAAGTTTAAAGAAGTCAATGAACCACAGATAAATGAGAATATCTTTGACGCTCTATTGATCTGCCCAACGTGCGGATGTAGCTTAGAGCACAGAAAAATAGCCGAAAAATTCAGTAAAAATTACTCGGCATTAGACGTGAAGGCTGAGGATGAAGTGGTAAAGAAAATAGGAAATTGGACGATCACAGAGAATTATAATGCGCTCAGCAAATCATTGGTCATGTCAAACACAACCGGCGATACGTTATCATATTCATTTAAGGGCAAATTAGCGGCAATATATTTCCTGAGGCATGATTGGAGCGGTATTGCAGAAATATACCTGGATGGTGAATTTTTAGAGAGTCTGGACCTATTTTGTGAATTTTATGATTATGGTTTTGACTATACTGTTGAGGCGGAGGAGGATGGTGAGCACACTATTGATATAGTAGTTTCAGGAAAGAAGGATCCAAAATCGATTGACTGCCAAATCTGGGTTGATGGTTTTGGAACATTTCGGTATAAATTTGATGAGATTTATATTTGCGAAACGTGCAACACGAGCTATCCGGTAATTGACGGGGTGGTCGATTTTACACAGCCAGACGATGTAATGGTGAATGAGTACAACGCATTTTTTACAGCAGGTGGCGATGACGTATACGAATTTGAAAAGAACCCGGAGATTACAAAGATCGGTCATTTTTTGAAATTAGATGTTTTAGACTCTTTAATTCACGAGGATATCAGTGATAAAACCGTAGTAGATGTCGGTTGTGGATCCTGGGGGTTTGCGTGCATATTTCCTAAATTACAGGGATGTAAAACGGGTATTGGTCTGGATATATCTCTTACTGCCCTCCGCGAATCACGTAAGAAACTGAGCAATTACTATTATGTGGCATCAAACCAGCGAGTGCCACTGGCAAACAATTCAACAGACATCGTCTTTGCCGGTGAGGTAGTGGAGCATGTTGTGGATCCGGCACGTTTAATAGATGATGTACACCGAGTATTAAAGCCAAACGGTATATTTATACTCACCACACCTAATCCCGATGCGTTCTTTTACCGGCTTATGGGTAAGAGGTATGCAGAAAGTTCTGAGCATATCTCATTACAGAATTATAAGAGTTTAAAGAGTTTACTCGCGGGTAAGTTTGTTATAGAGCAGGAAAAAGGGGTTAATCTCTCAATATATCCATCAATAGATAGGCGTATCAGAAATAAGGTTTTATTAAAGGGTTGGTCACGAATATTCCTTAACCTCCCGAAGTATGCCACAGGCAGCATACTAAAATGTAGAAAAATGGGATAAAAATTATGGATTGAAATCACCCACTACCGGAGTTCCGGCTCCGGTACCATAGGCAAGCCAATGGTCTGCAGGCGGGGAATTCGGTATTGCATTGACTGGACCATATTTGAGTCCCCACCAGCCATCGTTCTGGTAAAACCCGATGTCAGCGGTGCCATCGACGTTGAAATCACCCACTACCGCTTGTCCTGCTCCAACTCCAAAACGGAGCCACTTGTCTGCTGGCTGGTAGTTCGCAATATCCTTTACTGGTCCATATTTGAGTGCCCACCAGCCATCATTCTGGTAAAACCAGATGTCATCAGTGCCATCGTCGTTGAAGTCACCTACGACCGCTTGCCCCGCTCCAACTCCATACCGGAGCCATTTGTCTGCTGGCTGGCAGTTTGCAATATCCTTTACTGGTCCATATTTAAAAGCCCACCAGCCATCGTTCTGGTAAAACCCGATGTCTGCGATGCCGTCGTCGTTGAAATCACCTATTACCGCTTGTCCTGCTCCAGTACCATAGCAGAGCCACTTGTCTGCAGGCTGGCAGTTTGCAATATCCTTTACTGGTCCATATTTAAAAGCCCACCAGCCATCGTTCTGGTACATAGCGATGTCATCTATTCCATCATTGTTGAAATCACCCACTACCGGTGTCCCGGCTGAGGTTCCATAGGCAAGCCACTTATCCGCAGGCTGGCAGTTCGCTATGTCCTTTACCGGTCCATATTTAAGCGCCCACCATCCGTTCTGATATAAAGCGATACCATCGCCGTGTGCTTCTACGCACACACATTTGCACGTAGAATTGCATATGCTACCAACACCACAAGAATCTCCCGGCTCCTTGCCATCACATGCAGCATCCGCACCACAAGTGGTTGAGTCACAGATTCCCGTATCCGTACAAACACCACTATAACATCTCTTCAGAGTATTACTCGCGGTACAACCGCAGATAGTGCCATCTGGCTTGTTCCTCGTATTTCCTGTATCTACCCATTGCGTACCGGTCACGTTATAAGTGCAAGCACCACCGAAACAATAATAATCCCTGTACTCCTGCTCCTTCCGCTCCTTCTCCTGGCATTCGTTCACATCTACCCAGTCCGTGTTACCTGTATCCACCCACTCGTCAGTATGCCTATTTGAGTAGGTATAGCCACACCCCGCTTCATTGCTAACGCAATAATAGTCCCTTTCTTCACAGCCATTACTACCATACGGATAGCAACCATCATCCACATTGCAATTTTCGCAATTTGGATAAATGCCGCAACTGGTATCTGTACCTTCACATACAAGTTCCGGGCCTTCGTAATATCTCTTCAAGAATTCATTCCACTCTGTATCACTAGCAAATGCAGTATTGTCATAAGAGGGTAAATAATCGCCTTCTACTCGCGGGAAGTATATAGATAACCCATGATCATTTAGTACGGATGTGCCATGCGCCTCAGCATACACTGTATTAGTTACATTATCCATCACCGCCTGCGCCTGCGCTGTAGCACCTGGAACATCTGTCTTAATCTTTTGGGCAAAGTGGTATAGATCAATGTAATAGTTATAATAAATTTCTTCTGTTGCGTATCTAGCTTGCTGTACCTGAGTCCAATGACCTCCATTGATTTCGTTGATTAATGCTTGTGCAAGATTATCAACTGCTGTAACTAAATTTGGCAATTCCAAATTGTCCACTGCAGATTGTGTCTCGCTTCCGGTATAACCATAAGAGTCCATGTAACGGTCAACGATTACCGTACCTAACGCGTCCTCATTCATTGTTGGCGTTCCCGTCAAAGCACTGAGTATCGTATCATACGGCCATCCATCCCACGGTTCCACCTCCTCAGAGCCAACACTTATTCCTGCATTAGCCATCACTTGATATACTACCTCAACCATATGCATCAAACAGGCATCGTAACCAAGCAGTTGGACATATTTACCCGTCAAGGCTACTTCGATTTCTTGCAGGCTAAGATAATCATTATTTGTAATATCCACACAAATCCCGCGAGTCACTCCTGCATCTTTCGCGTCTTTTATATCATCCGCCCACGGAACCCACGTATTTATGGATTTCCAGCCATCACCGTGGTTCCATAGGATCAGGGCGTAATTATCAGCAGGAAATTTTGCCGTCGTCCATTCCACGAACTCTCTTAATGTATTGGGATCTCCCATATTACATTCTCCAAGGTCCTCAGTTGCATTCGCTGGCATAGGTGTCATCCCGGATGTTACATGGAATCGCTTACAGGTCGTCCAATCGCCATATGAAGTGTCATAGCCCGGTATTCGGTCAAATTGCACTACTATGTTTACTGTCGGGCTATAGCCGACAGAAGACATTTCCATAAAATCGTCAATTCCTGCCCCTTCTAAGTTGTTATCGCCGTCAAGATAGACCATAAAAGTCCATGATGATTCTGGACAATCCACATGGATCGTCCCGGACACATCCCTCGATGACGGGGTTCCACAGGTATTGCTCACTGTGACAGTGTAGGGGAAGTCACCGCTGGTTTCAGAAGGTGACGAAGCAGTCATCGTAAACGTTTTGCTTGAACCAGAAGCTATGTCGCCAAGATCCGTTTGGCTCACACTGAGCCAGGTTGGACCGGAAACTTTGCTCACTGTCACACCGTTAACAATGCCGTCACTTGCAGAAACAGTAACGAGTTGGCTATCTGGCTCGCCGCAATTTATTGTTGGACTACAATTCGTTGGATCCACATCCATGTCGCCACACGGTCCCGACGTATTCAGCACAAACCAAGCCGTTTGGTATTTTTCTAGATTTCCATAGTAGACCCTTCCGTAACCGCTCTCTCCCCAGTCAGGCCCCCAACTGTTCTTGAGGATCCAACACCTATTAGGGTCATCGTATCCAATGAGCATTACCGCGTGGTTTGCCCACCCAAATTCCGGTGATGTCCATACCGGCTCGTATATCCCCCCGGTATAGTAGAACCAGTCCTCAGGCACTTCGAGCACTACCACTAATGGTCCATACTCCTGGAGCATACCTTTGTAGCACTCCGTTGTATGATATGCGGGAACACCAAACCCTTCGCATGTGTACGCCCGCTCTTGCCAATCAAGACAGGACCATTCGCACGGGATGGTATCGCATGCCTGATAAGGGAAGCAAGCCTCATCAGGGAGACCATGATCTCTTATGTACCCTATAGTCTCACTTGGCCATCCACCACCACAACCCCAGCCTTGACTGAAGCAGGATAATACCTGCTGTTCAGAAGCGTCAAAATCTATTGTTGGATCATTTGCATCAATATTGATCTGAGTTTCGAACGCGGCGACAGCACTAAATATCCAGCAGCTTCCACAGGCGCCTTGATCCTTGACTGAGGTAACCCAATTCTGCCCGTTTACGTTTCGCCAGTCGAAAGTGCCGCTATAAGCCTGAGATGGACATAATACTGCTCCATCCACCGTCAGAGAAGCACCGACTTGAGCACCACACCGCAGCTTCTTCTCTTCGACTGTGAGATTAGAGACGGATGTTTCACCTGCGGTCCACTGAGCGCCCTTTTCTTTTATCGCATAGTGAATCATATCTAAAGTTATAGATGCGCTTTTTAGGGGTTCCGGTGTTGGTGTTGGTGTTGGCGTTGGCGTTGGTGTCGGTACTGCAGAGACCCTTACCCTTACTCTTTTTGTATTGTCCTTAACATCCATTTCGCCATTTACAATCCCAACTTCACCCTTGACGGAATAAGCCTTTGCAGTGGTTGGAGTCCACAAAAAGGACGTGGTATTGCTCGAACCAGGCGCTAAAGATATGTATTGCGTTGAGCCTATTTGAGCGCTATCAACATAAACCTTAACAGACACGTTGTCTTCTTGCTGCTCACCTTCATTCGTAACGGTCACGTAGATCACGGTTGGTTGCTCGAGATCCGGTGATGAAGGAGTCGTATTGACATTTGTCACCACCATATCATGTGTTGGTGTTGGTGTTGGTGTTGGTAGTACGTTTGCAGGATAAATCGTCAAATCCTCTGTTTCCTCGGTTGACCACGTGCCATCATTATCTTGCACCTTGAAATAAATCGTGTGTGTTCCTACCGAAAGCTCAGATGCTGGCTTGGTGAAGGCGGCCGAAGTGCTCAACGGTCCATCAATACTAGAGCTCCAGTTATATGCTACCACAGTGCCATCAGTATCTGTTCCATGACCATAAAAGGAAACAGTATCCGATCCCTGCTCTGCGGGGTCGGTAGTTATAGAATCAATAATTGCCGTTGGCGACTGGTTTGGCGCTTCGATATTATGAAGCTTACTATCCAGTTGCGTTTGATAGGGTTCATAGTAACCAACTGATTGGCCGGTCGCAATACCCATATTGTACAGATATTTATCTGCATTTGAATTTGAATTTGAATTTGAATTTGATACACTATTCCATTGAACTGTTGCACAGTCACCATCCTCGCTACTATAATCATGATAATTTGGATTCCGTCCATTCCACCATGTATCAGCGTAGTTTACTGCTGCCTGAGGGTCATAAGTAGTGGCTGCTACTACACCGCTAAAAATTGAGCCTACAAACATCAAAAACACAAACACGCCAAAAATCTTCATACCTTTATCGCCTTTTCTCATCTGAGATTCACCACATTCAAATATAGATGTTGGAACATATAAAAATTTCGCTTTTTTTTTTCTCTTTGAGCGGGCATCTCTCACCTTCAGCTATTTTTTATTTACGAAAACATTTAAGATACGCATAGCCATATATTTATTTAATATAAAAATGGAAACGCGATATATTCTAACCGACTATGTAGGACAGGCGATGGCATATGCCGTTTATGACAAGTTAGAGGATGGCACATTCGCCGGGCGGATCCCGCAATGCAAGGGCGTACTAGCATTTGGGGCAACGTTGCGGGAGTGTGAGAACGAGCTGCGTTCCACCCTGGAGGATTGGATCCTCGTTGGCCTCAAGTTGGGGCATCCTCTACCAGTAATTGCGGAGATTAATCTGAATAAGGAGCCAAGCTATGAGCCGGTGGGTGCCGTGTAAGCGCAGAGACTTTATCCAGCGGTTGCGGAAACTTGGCTTTGAAGGGCCCTTCTCCGGTACGCGCCATCAGTTTATGGTTTATGAGAAGCATCGCTTGGCGATTCCTTCCAATGCTGAGTATTCCGTATCTCAGCTTCGTATGATGATACGAGAAGTGGAAGATGTTCTGGGACGTGAAATTACGGCTGATGCGTGGAACAGGCTATAAATGTGAGGAATCTTACAAGTTAATCCTTTCGTTGTTGGTTAGCAAAATGTTTATCTACATTTTTCAAGCACTTCTTTCTCCTTTTTGCCTTTCTCGCTGCCGATAAACAATTCTATCCAGGCGTAAGTGTCAGCTACGATCCTCACCTCGGTCATTTTCGCATCAATGTCAAAAACCTCATTCAAGAGCTTTCGCCTGCGCTCTTTAAGTAGCGATGAAAATTCAATCACAAAACCATCCAGCCATTTTGAGATAACCGATATTTTATCATCTCTTCCTCTCTAAATATCTTCTTGGTTTCGTTGGATATTCATAGAGTATCCTGTAATCTCCAACTCGTATTCTTAAGTATGGGCGTAGGGCACAGCTATATATATATCTGGCGATCTGAAGACACTGCTAAAGGACCTATTCGGCCACCGAATTCAGATACGTATTGACGACCTCATCCGCAGCCCCTATCGCTACAACTTCACCATTATCCAGAAACATCGCCCGTTCGCATAGATCCCTCACTGCCTCTACACTGTGTGACACAAATACAATCGTTGTTCCATTTTTATTGACATTAATTATCTCATCCATGCACTTCCTCTGAAATTCTATATCACCAACTGCTAATATTTCATCCAGAAGTAAAATGTCCGGCTCTGTCGCTATCGCGGTCGAAAAAGCTAACCGTGCATTCATGCCCGATGAAAAGTTCTTTAGTTTCATATTCTCAAATCTTTTGAGTTCTGCAAACTCAAATATTGTACTATAACAAGTACTTTCCTAGCATATAACCCGCAGCGCTACCTAGAACATATACCCGATATTTTCATCGTTGTTAACGGTTCTGTACGCTTAGAAAGTACAGTGTTTTTCAGAGATGAACAATATCTTTTTTAATTCTTACTTGTATATCTAAGTAAATATATGTAAGATGACCGTAGAAGTAGAAGTAGAAGTAACAATAAAGCTGAAACCTGGCGTTACAGACCCCGAAGGAGAGAACACGAAAAAAGCGTTGAACTTGCTTGGCTTTAACAACGTGCATAGTGTGAAATCGATGAAAACATTCAGGATAGCAATAGATGCAGAAGAAGAAGGTAGTGACGTGAAGTATGAAGTAGAAGAGATGTGTAAAAAGCTTCTTGCCAATCCGGTAATACATGACTATAAAATAAGTGTGGTGAAATGATAGAGATAGACCCGTGGGGTGTTGCAGATATAAAGGATTATACGAGGCTATTCGACGAGTTTGGTATCTCACGATTCCAGGAGATAGTGGACAGGATAGAGGCGCCGTATCGTTACATGCGAAGAGACATAATAGTTGGTCACCGCGGTTATGAAGAAGTGCTAAAAGCGATGAATGAGCGGACTAAATTCGCGGTGATGAGTGGGTTCATGCCTTCCGGGAAAGTCCATCTCGGCGGCAAGATGGTAATGGACGAGATCATATGGCATCAGCGCATGGGTGGCGACGCCTTTGCGTGCATTGCGGATATGGAATCGCATTCGGTCAGGGGCATCCCGTGGAGCAAATGCAGGGAAATCGGGCTAAACGAATACATCTTGAGCCTTGTAGCGCTTGGTTTCGATCCCGATAAGGGGCATATATACTTCCAATCGGGCGATAAGAGACTACGCGATCTCGCTTTTGAACTAGGAAAGGTGGTAAACTTCAGCGAACTAAGTGCGATATACGGATTCTCGGGCGATGTGAATATATCGCACATGATAAGCGTATTGGTGCAGAACGCGGACATATTGCAGCCGCAGCTTCTCGAATTTGGTGGACCCAAACCCGTTGTCATCCCGGTTGGCATTGATCAGGACCCGCATATACGACTGACCCGCGACATTGCATCGCGAATGAGGATGTTCCGTGTAGAGAAGCGGTTTGATAAGGACCAGAAGCCGTATATAAGTGTAAGGGAGAAGCAAGCGGGAAAGGAAGCGTTGGGAGCGGTTGCGAGCCGAATAGAAGGTCCGAAGAAGGTATATGAGATGCACATAGATGTCTTTGGTATCGAAGCCGCTGAGATAGATAGAAATATGCAGAAGATAGAGGAAATAGTACGGACAGTGGAGCAGGAATACGGCGGATATGGGTTCTTTTTACCGGCTGCTACATATCACCGGTTTATGCAGGGGCTAACCGGTGGTAAAATGTCTTCCAGCGTTCCGGAAAGCTATATCGCGCTGACTGAACCACCGGAAGAAGCCGCACGGAAAGTGAAACGGGCGAAGACTGGCGGTCGAGTAACAGTAGAAGAGCAGAAGAAACTTGGCGGGTTACCTGCACAATGCACTGTCTATGAACTTATGATGTTTCATCTGATAGACGAGGACGCGCATATAAAAGAGATCTTTGAAGAATGCAAAAACGGGAAACGGATGTGCAATACCTGCAAGTCGGAAGCTGCTGAGCTTATGTTCTCATTTATTAAACGGCATCATGAAGAGCGAGAACGAGCAAAGGATATTTTGAATGGGCATGAAATTTATAAGCAATGGTTCTGAATAAGCGCCTTTGCCTTCTTAACTGCATCAACAGCGTCTTTACCGTATGCGTCTGCACCGATTTCCATTGCGTATTCCTCACTCACTGCGCTGCCTCCAACCATTATCTTCACTTCTAACTCCGCCTCGCGGAAATACTGTATGACCTCGGCCATGTATTCCCTTGTCGTGGTGAGTAACGCGGACATAGCGATAATATCGGCCCCTGATTCTTGGACGCTTTTCGCATACGCTTCCTTTTCCACGTCTGTTCCTAAGTCAATGACCTCAAACCCATCTGAAGCGAGCATTATAGATACTATCTCTTTCCCTATGTCATGCACATCCCCTTTTACCGTACCGATAACGACTATACCTATCTTCTCTTCTGCCTTTACCTCTTCTTGCAGTAGCGGCTTGAGTATTTGCAATGCCTTTTTCGCGTTCCAGCCGGAGACCATCAGTTCAGCGTCAAAATATATCTCTTTGTATCCGCGCCCAATTTCACGTAGCCCTTCGCTCAGGTCATCTAGGATCTCGTAAGCATTCATGCTATTGTTCAGCTTCTCTTCGCAAAATGCTTCTATCTTCTTCTTCTTTACGTCAAGCAACGTGTCAACTATTGTATCTCCCATAGATTAAGATATTATCTTCAAAGGTTTAATTTTAGTTTAGATTAGTTTAGTTTAGTTTAGATTAGATTAGATTAGTAGGGAAATCATGAACATCATATTCAAGGATCACGGAAAAGAGGCAAAACTCGTTAATGGCCGAACCATACTTTCTTATCTGCAAGAGTTGGAAATAGACATACATTGCCCTTGCGGCGGCGAGGGGAAGTGCGGTCAGTGCTTGGTCGACGTTGAGTACGCAACTAGAGCACTCTCTGATGAGACAGAAGCGGAAAAGAAATTTATACACGATGATCTGCATAGACTTGCCTGCCAGGCAAGAATTCTGAATACCGATGAGCACATTTACGTGCGAGTCCCAAAAAGAATTTATTACATTTTAGAATCAGGCGAATATAAGGAGATACCTCTTGAGCCGTTCGTGCATGTAGAGGGAGAACGAGTCTTTTGCGAGTCGGAAAACCTGGGCGAATATACTGGCGAGCTATACGGTATCGCTTTAGACATAGGGACGACAACTCTTGCTATGTATCTAATAGACTTTGAGAGCGGGAAAGTGCTTTATGTAATATCCAGAGAAAATCCACAGACTAAATACGGTAATGATGTTATTTCACGGATAGTATTTGCGCGAACAGGTCAGAACCAGCTCGAACGAGAGATTAGAAACGCCGTGAACGAAATGATCACCGCTAGGGTAGACCCGAGTAAAGTCTTTGAGATGGTGGTAGTCGGTAATCCAATAATGAGAGACCTGTTTTTCGGCTATTCCGTTGAGTCACTGGGCAAAAGCCCTTACGAACCTCAGAATGTAAATGCGGTAAATAAAACTGCGAAAGAGCTCAGGCTTAAGGCCAATCAGAACTCACGTGTTTACGGGCTCCCTTTGATCGGCAGTTTCGTCGGTGCTGACGCTTTAGCTGTTACGTTGGCAACAGAGATATATAAAAGCGATAAAATAAGTATGGCGATTGACATCGGGACCAACACGGAGATCATGCTGGGAAACAGAGACCGGTTGATTGCAACGTCCTGTGCTGCGGGTCCCGCATTTGAGGGTGCAGGCATAACGTGCGGAATAGGTGGTGTAAGTGGTGCGATAAAAGACGTGAGTATAGTGGACGGAGAAGCTATATACAAAACGATTGATGATGCCACACCTATCGGAGTTTGCGGTTCCGGATTAATAGATGTTCTGGCTGAGCTTCTGGACAATGGAATAATTAACGGTATGGGTAAGTTCTTGGGCGATGAGAAGGAATTTGTAATAGCCGAAGAGTTTAGTTTATCAGAACAGGATATAGATCAGTTGAATCTTGCGAAAACCGCTGTCGCAGTCGGTATAAAAACACTCGTGGAGCGATACGGAATCGAGCTTGATGATATAGAACACATCCTTCTAGCTGGTGGGTTCGGGAACTTTATAAACACTGAGAATGCAATACGTATTGGTCTTCTGCCCGCAGTGGCGCAGGAAAAGGTGAAGAAGGTAGGAAATGCCGCTCTGGAAGGTGCCCGGCAGGCGTTAATATCAAAGACAAAACGGGAAGATGCAGAATCAATTGCAAACCGAATCGAGCATGTAAAACTTGAAGAAGAGGCGGACTTTCAGGAGAAATTCGTCAGTGAGCTTTATTTCCAGCAATATCTTTAGGGGATTTAATTCGCACTCATAACACCTCTACCACTTTAAAGAAAACAATAGTCAAGAAGGCGAACAGAAGCGGATTTATTGCTACACTTGTAAGTCTACCGAGAAGCTGCGCCTTATCATTTTCGCTTGCACTTAGCAGTTCCTTCGCTATAAGCAGCGCAATTAAGACCACTACGCCAATAGCACCAAATAGCGCCGCCTGGCTAATAGCAGCAGCAGTTGCTGCCGTAGTCGCTGCCGTAGTAGTTGCTGTAGTAGTTGCTGTGGTTATCGTACTTATCATTTTGTAGTTCTAAAAGTAGAATGGATATACTATATAAAAAGCTTTCCGATTTATGTACGTTTAACACATAATTTGAACATAACCATATGTCCCGGGATCCATCTTTTAGTTAGCATTAATTATATATCTCCTTAACGTATTATTGCATTGGAGGTATATAACCACTTTTTGGTTAATTGTCAATAACTGTTATGAACAGACATATCTCTCAATGATAAAGATGGACATCCGAAAGCGGATAGATGAAGGCGGATGGAAGAAGGCAGATGGAAGAAAGCGATGAAACAGAAACAGTATATCATCTGTGCAATTTATTTGATCCTCGTAGCAGTTGCCGAGTTCTCGATGACACTTGATCATCCAAAAATATGTATTATGTCTCATGCAATCATCCTGTTCCTACTGCTTTTTCATTCCGTACTGGAATGGGATAAGGATGAAAAGTTATCGCGATTTCTTATGGCTCTTCTTCTCGTACCGCTTATACGGATACTGAGC
>JAUWND010000200.1 GCA_030612835.1 Candidatus Methanophagales archaeon
TAATAGGCTTGAAGCTACTTCTGTGGGAAATCGGTTAATCTATGAGAGTAAAAAAATGAATATGAAATCAAAAAAGGAATTGGGTGAAGGTGAAAAAAATGTTAGAAGTATTGACAAATCCGAACAAATTTTTTGAAGCGAGGATGAAGGGGGAAGAGAGTCTGAGGATACCGGTGCTTATCGTTTTGATAAGTGGGATAATCAGCGGCCTATCCTCTTTTTTACAGAACAGCATAACGGTAAAAATGATGAGCGAAGTCCCTCCAGAGGCACAAGGCATCGTTTCGATTATGCCTACGGTCAGTGCTATCGGATTAGTGATGTTTTTCCTCATCTTCTGGGTCTTCGTTGCCGCTATATTCTACCTCATATCCTGCATATTCAAAGGAGAAGGGGATTTTAACCGAACACTCGAGTTCGTTGGATACGGTTACATCCCGATGATATTTGGCGGAATAATAGGTGCAATACTCATGTACACTATCGTTTCAACAGCGCATATTCCAGTAGTAACCGACCCGGCAAAGATGGCAGAAGCACTCGGGCTGCTGTTGAAAAGCCCAATGATGCTGCTTTCATATGCAATCAGCTTTCTCTTCATGCTGTGGAGTGCGAACATCTGGATATTCGGATTGAAACACGCAAGGAATCTTACGACTAAGAACGCAGTGATTACCATAACCATTCCAGTTGCATCATATTATATAATAATGACATACGTTCTGTGGACGATCTCCCAGATGGGGGTGATGTGAATGCGACAAACGATCCCCACTTTTATTTTTTTATTCTTTTTTGTCATTGCAGTTGCAACATCGGGCGTCAGCGCAGCCAACACCGCTAGTTCAGCAACAGAAGAGCAGAAAGCTTCGGTTGTGATCTCTGACTGCCAGGTTAACCCCACAGCGCTAATGTGCAACGATATAGGTACGGTAACTGTGACGATAAAGAATATGGAGATATATAAAAGCGTAAACATAAAAGAGGTACAGATGTTAAGTCAGGGACTCAAAGTGCTGAGCGATTCATACTTTAACCCTGGTAGTTTAGGATCTGGAGGAGATCTACGCCTCACGTTCACTATAAAGGCGACTTGTCCCGACGGCATATACTATCCAAAAGTAATGGTAAATGGCGAAGGCGCCCAGAGCATAAGATATTCCTTTCCTGTGACTGTGGACAGTTCTTCTTTAACCATCGGCGTTAAAGACGTTCCAGAAGATATTTTTAGAGGTGAGCGAGCAAAGATCGAGCTCGTTGTCGGTAATCCCAGACCAAATAACGTTACAGCCGTGAAGATCGTTACCGAGGATAAAGACGTGATGCCCGCGGAAGTCTTCATAGGCACGCTATCGGCAGACAACTCAGAAGTTGCCGCTTTCTATTTCACACCGCAAGCGAAGGGCGATTGTGTCCTGAACTTCAAGTTACAATTCAAAAATGGCGATAACCACCATTTTACCGATTTGAGCGTGCCTTTGAATGTGACAGAGAGCAAAAAGAGTGCGGAACTCATCCTCACTGGTATCGAAGTAGAATTCATACCCGGGATGAACGTGTATAAAATCACAGGCGACATAAACAATGCGGGCTTAGAAGCGGCAAATAGCGTGGTTATGAAGGTAGGTGATGCAGAAGGCATAGAGGCAATGCAGCCATACAAGGCCTATTTCGTAGGCTTGCTCAACGCGGACGATTTCAGCAGTTTCGAACTCAATGTAAAGGTAGGTGAAAATGAAACGCAGGTGCCACTACTCATTGAATACAAAGATGAAGATGGTATTCTATTCTCGGAGCACGAATACATCTCGATTGAAAGCTCTCCTGGGACCGCAAGTACAGGTGAGTTGCCCGTTCCGATGATCGCAGTGGTCATTGTGATTGCGATATTAGTCATTGGGATGATTGCGTATTCATGGAAGAAGAGATGAAAGTGGTGGAGCTTGTAGAAGTAACAAAAGTATATGAGCTTCCTCGCGGGAGCGTCAAAGCGCTTGATAACGTGACTGCAAGCATAGAAGCCGGCGAGTTCATTTCTGTTATGGGCCCTTCTGGCTCGGGAAAGACAACTTTCCTTAATATCATTGGGTGTTTGGACACGCCGACAGGCGGTACAGTGGAGGTCGGTGGTGAAAACATCAATGGACTGGATGATGAGGCGTTGACTAAGATAAGGCGTGATAAAATAGGATTTGTATTTCAGCAGTTTAACCTCATAGCCACATTAACTGCACTGGAGAACATCGAGTACCCGATGATATTAAAGGGCGTGAACGGGCACGAGGAAAAGAGCAAGGAACTCGTGAGCTCTGTTGGATTGGATGAGGAACTGGGCGATAACAAACCAAACGAGCTTTCAGGTGGCGAGCAGCAGCGTGTTGCTATTGCACGAGCACTGGCAAATGACCCGGATATAATTCTTGCAGATGAGCCTACCGGTAATCTGGACTCGAAGACGAGCAGAGACATTATGCAGCTCCTGAAAGAGACGAACGAGCGTGGAAAGACTATTATCATAGTAACGCATGACCCGCAGGTTGCTTCGTATACGAAACGCACATTCCGGCTTGTTGATGGGAGGATAGATAGTGATGGCGTGTTTCTATAAAACCACGAGATTACACAAGATAAAATGATCTTCTTCGAGTTCGCAAAACGGAACCTCGCAAGGCATAAGTTCAGGTCTGTGCTCGCAATCATAGGGATTGTGATAGGCGTGTTGGCAATAACAGCACTGGGCATCCTCGGGAACAGTGTCCAGCTCGCCGTCTCTGAGCAGTTGTGCATGATAGGAAATGAGCTCGTAGTCTACCCATATGGCGAAGAAGCGATTTCTGAGGATAATTTCAAGAAGATAGAGAAAGTGGCTGAGGCTATCCCGGTACAGTCAATCGGGGATAAGGCAACTCTAAACGGCGAGTCAACGTTTGTTATGGTCTATGGTATGCGTAGCGAGGACATCCCGAAACTGCTGGAGAAAGAGGCGGGGCAGTTTCTTAAACACGGCTCCCTAAACTGTATGGTCGGTGCTAGACTCGCGGACAATTATGAGCTCCGGGTAGGGGAGCGGGCAGCGCTACAAAGTCAGAAGCGAAGGATCGTGGGTATCTTAGCGGAAAGAGGAGTAGGGTTCGATATAAATCCGGATAATGCCATCATTGTCTCTGATAAGATGTTCGAGTCGATGTATAATACAACAGGCTACAACTCGGTGATTGTAAAGGTGGAAAAAA
>JAUWND010000098.1 GCA_030612835.1 Candidatus Methanophagales archaeon
GATTGATCTGTTGTTCAAATACAGCAAGGTCTATCATGTCAATCTAAAAGATCATAGCATGATCTCTGAGGTTCCAAAGAAGGTACGAGATCTGGAGGAAAAACTTGGGTTGAACATATTCCCCAATTGATGCGGAGTTAAGGTTAGATATATTGCAGGATGGTTATAATAATTAATGCTGAGCGAACGCAGAGTTATAGTTTATATACCTAAGAGGCTGTCCCGCAATTGCTTTTGGCACTAAAAATTTTACTTCTTTTTGGATTTAAAGCCCTACTTGCCCTTCCTTTTCTTCCAATTTTGGATTGGTGGACAGCCTCCTAAATATATTTTTCATTTTTTCTGAGATTTTCAACTATTTTACCTTCGTTTTCTTGGCCAAATGCTTTGTCATTTACTGATTTAATGTCTTCGTAATCCTTTTCTGTTTCTTTTCTAATGTTTATCACCATGTCAAATCCTCGCAATTTCGCCTAACGTCAGACTGTGTGGAAAGTGACTTAAATTCACCTTCCAGTCCCGTATAGCACAAATCAAAATTTCGATTACCAAAAAACACTATTTTGTTACGTCCAAACCAAACCCCTCAAATCATCAAAAAAAGACAGAATATATATCACAAGGCAAGAATCAGTCCCTTCGGTCCCACTATATTGATCACTCTCTTGATATTATATGCAAGTATGCTAAGGCTAATCTCTCCAGCCACTTTTTCTATCTTTTCTGCTATTTCCTTGAGCCTCTTCTTCAATTTAGCTTCATTGAAGTTCTTTTTCTTTGAATGGCATATAAATGTTTTTATGCATGCAATCATTTTGAATTGAATCAAAAAGTTTTAAAACATTATTTTTGTTTTTCTTTTAGTTCCCGCTAATAATCATACAAAGTCGTTCGGCCATGGCACCATCAGCGGATAAAAATCCCGTATTTGATTTACGAATATATTTAAATGTTTGTATCTTTTTGTAAGTAATTAGAACGGATGTGATAATGATGACAGTAAATGTAGAAATGGAGATATTTGTAGATGGAGAAGAGATAGACACAAACGAATTCGTGCAAAATGTGATGGGACGAGCAATTGCCGGTGCTGTCTCTGCGTTGAAGGGCGTTACGGATGACTGGCAGGAGATCGGAGTGAAAGTAAAGATTAAGTGAAAAGATAAATAGAAGGCTCTTCGCTATTTCATCTGGGTAATAGGAACTTTAAGTAACCCAATCAGAGGTATATCATAGTGAGATCACATTAGTGATTTTCGAATCGTAACTCCACAAATACCAAGCAGCTACTTTCTCGCACGCAACCCGCCTAATAACTGTTTCCCACTTCGAGTAACTCGCTCCTGCACAAGTATACCCAGAGACACGATAATAGGTGTGAAGAAGGCAGCATAAACTAGCCCTATCGCTGCAATTATACCGAAATCCTGCACCGGCACAAGCGACATCGAAGTGAGCGCTAAAAAACCAAACATCGTTGTCAGTGTCGATGTCATAATCGCCACACCCACCGTGAGCGTCGTGGTATGAAGCGCATCTCTCGTATCATACCCTTTACCCTTCTCCTCCCGATATCGCGAAATGAAGTGGACAGAGTAGTCCGTCCCAATCCCGATTAGAATCGTGCCTATCATGACCGTGAGCGGTGTGAACGGGATACCAATGAGCCCCATCGTGCCGAGCGCATAGATTATGGCGAATAACACAGGTGCAAATGCGAGCAATATCCGTACGAAACTTCTAAAAAAAATGTACAAGATGGTAAAGACTAATATAAGACTTATCGCAGTTGTTTCCGCACGGCTCTCTTCCATTAGTCGGTCCATCTGCGAAAAAAGTGCGGAAATGCTCGCGTGCTTGAACGTGGCTTCGTCTGGCGTTTCTACAAATGAAATCGCGTCGTCTATCTCTTGAACCAATGTCTCCTCTATTCCGGTATCCGTCTTTATAATAACGAGCGCAGCAGTATAGTCATCAGTAACAAAATTTTCCCGTTTGTCCTTTGGAATCGCCGCAATCTGCTCTTCAAGCGTATTTTTATCTGCCGGAATCTCTTTCAGCAGATTATTTATTCCGGTGACTTTAACAACCCCTGGCACACTCATAACGCTCTCTTCAATCCTTTCCAGCGCTTCCATCATCTCTGACGTCCTTATATCGTCCGATTGAACCAGAATCGTTGAATAATCATAATCGCAGAATTCATCATCAACAACTTTCCAGGCCACCATTAATGGATCGCCCTCTGGCATCCACATCTCCTGTTCGCTTTCGCTTTTAATCATACCCACGCCGGCAAAGATAGGAATTAGCGTGATTGCAACGATAATAATCGCGCCAAGAGACCTTTTAAGCGAATAATTTGCCACTCTTGCCATCAGCCTCTGAATAAGCCGCTCGGTGCCAAGTGTACGCGAGAACCAAGAATAGTCCAACGTCCTGGCCCCCCATCCTACTCGCTCTTCGAGTATGAGCAGTGACGGTATAAAGAGGAATACACAAAGTGCAGAGAACGATATGGCGATGAATGACATGAGCCCATACTCGCCAAGCATACGAATAGGTGAAAGTGCCATTGCGGAGAAGGCAGCCATCGTTGTCAGGCTTGTAAAGAACGTATTTCGTCCTATCGTCATGCACGCTTTGTTCAGCGCATTTTCATTGCCATGCGCTAGCTCTTCATGGTACCTGTGAACAAGATGGATGGAATAGTCAACACCAAGGCCCAGCGTAACGGCACCAAACATCGCCGTTAAGAAGTTTAGCGGGACGTTGATGAAATGCATGAGCCCGAAACTCGCAAATACTGCGACTAGCACGGGAATCATGATGACAAAAGGCGTTGTCGGGCTTTTGAATAACAGAAATAGCAGGATAAAAATCGCGATGAATCCAACGATGATCGAACTCCTAAAACCTATCCTTATTGCATTATCCCAGGCATAGCCCCAGGCAATACCACCCGTAAGCGTAACAGTAGAACCGCCCACGCGATTCACTTTTGCTATGGTCTTCTGGAACGTTTCTACTAATTCGGTACGCTCGGGAACCTCAGTTGCATCAAGCTTCACCGTGATGAGCGAATACCGCAATTCATCATTGATGTATGGATTTCGCTCTTCGAGCGGTCTTGAAAGTATCTCCTCTTTTGTGCTGCCAAGATCAAGCACACTTGTAACGCTTTTTACACCCGCGACATCTGATACCGCGTCCACCAGCTCCTCGGTCATTAAGAGTATATCATCTTCAAGCACGGTCTTTGCAGTGATCCTGTCCACCTTAATAAGTATCTGTGCCATTTCAGTACCGGGGAATTCGGATTGCAAAAAGCGAATCTCTTCCATGTAGTTTGTATCAGGATAGAAGAAGCCGAGGTAGTTAGTATCTATCTCCGTCTCTTTTGCACTTATAAAGGACATTGAAGCGATAACAAGAGCGATTACGATAATCAACAAGTAATAACGCTTTGATATTTCTGCCCATCTGTTGAGTATTCTTTGAATCATTTGCTCAGTATTTCCTTCATTAAAGAGGGTGTCCAACAAATATCTAACAACTAAGAGTATATATGTATAATCTTCAACCAAAGAATAAATTATAATGATGAAACCCGCTTCTACGGATTGGAATATGACCATATCAATAAAATGGTTCCCCCCTTCCTGGTTTCAAATAAAAACCAAGGACAAAATCATATACCTAGATCCAGCCTACTTGAGAACGTATTTTACGAAATATCCCAAAAAAATCGAATTTTTAGATGGCCAGACCCGATTGATGGATTGCCCGAAAAGTTAGAGAGAGCTGATGTGATCCTATTAACGCATCACCATAAGGCATTGTAAAAATCGGGAGCATCTCAATTTTGGACGCTTGATAAAAACCGAAAAGTTTTTAAGTTCTGATGATTAACGATGGATAACATGGTAGAAGAGACTGGCAGCGTAATAGGAAAGGGGTTCGAGACATGGAAGCAGAATTTGAGTATTTGTCTTCCTTTTGTGTTTAGTTCGGTACTAACATCTGTAGTGGGGATTATAATCATAGGCGGTGCCATACTGGCGGCAATTCCTTCGCTTGTGCCACTGTTCACAAAGCTCGATGAAATCACTTCTGATGTTATTCCACAGCTTCTGCCTCAAATCCTTCAAAGCATGGGCATAATCGTAATTGCCATTATCGCCACGATAATTTTATGCATGTTGATAGACGCATTTTTCTGGGCTGGTGCTATCGGTATGGCGAAAGAGGCGACAGAAACGGGACGTGCTAATATCTCGCATATGATAGAATATGGAAAAAGGAAGTTCATAAGTCTGTTCTTCACTGACATCATCATTGGTTTGATATCTCTTGTTGGTCTTGCTTTCTTGGTCCCGGGCATTTTATACATTCTCCCAAAATTAAGCGTACTTTCCGTGCTACCGCCTGAGGAAGTGATTACGACGTTTGTAGTATTTGGACTGGGGGTTTTGGCTATGATCGTCTACACCTTGATTGTCAGTATAATATTTGTACTTCCAAGATATTCTGTTGTTATAGACGATGTAGGTGCAATACAAGGTGTTAAAAACGGATTTAAAGTTTTTAGGGGTAATAAAGTCGCTGTCTTCTTGCTATGGCTTATTACATTTGTACTATTTGTAATCTCTGCGGCTTTTGGCGCCATAGAAAATATCGGATGGCTAATAAGCACGATACTGTTTGTCATTGTTATCTACCCTTTAACCGTTATATGGTGGAGCAGATTGTATTTGAGCATGGTAGAACCTGCGGAAGAAGAACAAAACAAAATAAAATCAATTATTGACACTGATTAACACTGATTAACACGGAAAAAAAATAAATCCGTGTAAATCTGCGTCCTAAACGAAATTAAATATGTAGAAGTTATACATTATATACAAGAACAAAGGCGAAAACAGCAAATTGAAAAGGAGCGCCGAGATGCAATACAAAGCCTATGGAAAGACAGGCGACAAGGTTTCCGTGCTGGGCTTTGGTGCGATGCGCTTTCCGAAGGTAAAAGGTCGTGTTGATTCAGCTATATTCGTTGAAATGCTAAAGCACGCTTTTGACCGGGGCATAAATTACGTGGATACCGCGGCGACGTATCTACAGGGAAAGAGCGAGCTCGCAGTCGGAAGAGCCCTCAAAGGTCGAAGGGACAAAGTGTTTGTGGCTACCAAGAACAACTATAAGGGTAAGTCCGCGGACGAGTGGCAGGAGTATCTCGATCAATCTTTGGTGCGATTAGACACTGACTATATTGATTTCTATCACCTTCACGCACTGCGATGGGATGTGTACCGCAGGCAGTTGGGTCCCGGTAAACCCATAGAGCAGTTCAAGAAAGCCAGGGAAGAGGGACTCATCCGCCACATGTGCTTCTCGAGCCATGATAAGCCTGAAGGCATCAAGAAACTTATAGATACCGGTGTGTTTGACGGTATGCTGGTACAGTACAACCTCCTGGACCGGCGAAACGAAGAAGCCATCGCTTACGCCCATGAAAAGGGAATGGGTGTGGCTATCATGGGTCCTGTAGGCGGTGGCAGATTGGCTGCGCCTTCGGAAAGAGTTCATGATATGGTTGGAGGAGCCTGGAGTACACCGGAAATTGCACTGCGGTTCGTTCTCGCCAACCCCAATGTCACCCTCGCGCTATCTGGTATGAACACAATGAAGATGGTAGAGGAAAACGCAGCTACTGCCAGTCGAGAAGAACCGTTATCAAGCGAGGAAAGGCAGGGAGTTCTGGAAGCGTTAGGAGAGACCCAGCGGCTGTTAGATCTCTACTGTACTGGCTGTGGCTACTGTATGCCCTGTCCCAATAATGTGGACATACCCGGAAACTTTAACCTGATGAACTATTTCCGGGTATGGGGCTTGGAGAAATACGCTCGTGAGCGATATAAACGCATGGAAAAGAACAAGAAGCGGAGATGGGCTGAGGCGTGTGTCGAATGCGGTGAATGTGAGCCAAAATGCCCCCAGAATATCCCTATACGGGAACGGCTCAAGGAAACGGCTGCGGCTTTGGGGAAAAGCTCTAGCCACAGAAAAACATAACGTTAACGAGTTCGTTGATATATTCAAGTCGCGCAATGGATCAATTATGTTATTGCACAAGACGATCTTACTGAGATAAGAAGGATAATTCATGGTAGTCCAAAATGTTCATTTTTATTGTAAAGGGTCTGGAACAGCGTATAACATGGTATATCTAGCTCGCTTCGTTCGCCAAAATTTTTGCCTATCGGCAAAAACTTCAGAATATACCAGAGTGGTTATATAAAATTGCCTGCTACCGGTTGAGTTTAATGCAGAAGAGGGACACTCTTGTAGGTGAAGAGAGTGTCTGAAATGAACAAAAAGTTATTAATATTTAAACGTAAGAAGGCAAAAGAACTACACGAGAAAGGCTGGAGTAACCGCAAGATAGCACGTCATCTACTGGCAAGCAAAAACAGTGTAGGTAAATGGGTGCAGATGGATGAAAGCGAAATATCAAGCGACAACAGAGGCGGGGAAAAGGGTAAATCGAGAAAATACACGCCTGAAACAAAACGGCAAATTATAAAAATAAGAACAGATTTAGAGAAAGAAGACAGCTATTTTATCGGTTCATAGGTGGTCAAGAAAACTTATGAAAACCAGACGGGCGAAAAAGTCTCAAAGTCCTATGTAGACCGAGTATTGAAGGAGGCGGGACTGGTGAAAAGTCCGAGAAAGAAGAAAAAGGGGCGTAGCAAATACATGAAATATCCTGAATATACGCTGACCAAATTGGGCAAAAGCATGATGAGCATTGATTTTATCGGCCCGAAGTATCTCAAAGGCTCTGACAACAGAATTAATTTCCTCTCTTGCAAATACATTCGCCCGGAAAAGCGGGGCATAGCAACGAGAATTGAAGGACAGACCGCTGAAGAGACGATAAAGGCATTGAAAGAAATATGGGCGATGCACCCGATTCCAGAAGTATTGAAGATAGACAACGATTCCGCATTCGGGGCTAATTTGCCGCACGAGTGGTACATTGGCAAACTTGCGTTTTTCCTGCTTAATCTGGGCGTTTATCCCTTATATATAGCTCCGAGAAGCCCGTGGAACAACGGACAGGTAGAAGGATTTAACAGCGTCTTCTCAAAGAAATTCTGGAATAAACTGCAGTTCAGCGATGAACAGGAAATTGACATCAAGATCGAGGATTTTAACGTCGCTTATGAAAAATATTCGCAATTGATATCAAACAATCCTGAGATTAACGAGGAAAACATTAAGTATATGGATGATTTTAAGGACGTGAAACTGGAAAATAAGTGTGTCGAACATTTCAAGGCGGACAAAATCCATTTTTTGCGGATTGTGAGGCGAGAGAACGATAAAGGCAGCGATAACGAGTACGGATTCATTGACATTCTGAAACACGAGATAAAATTGCCAAAAGACCTGATCAACTTGTTCGTATTCTGTGTTTTGGATCTTAAATCGAAGCTTCTTATGATTAATATCGAGCTGGATGATGGGTCTTTGAAAGAGGTCAAATCTATGGCATTCGTAATAAAAAATGTTATATATAATCAAGCATAGTTAATAACATGGAGGTATGCCTGAGTGTCCCACCTTCGCTCTAAACTCAACCGCTACATATTATTGTATGGAGAATGAGTATGTATCATGCTAACAGGGATACATTTTCTCTTAACTTACACCTGCAATTTTATTTGGATTAATAAGAAATGTTTATCTATTGTTATCTCAGAGGTATAGGTAGATGAAAGTCTTTTTAAGCTATAGCCATAGAAACGAAGATTTTGTCATAGGACTTTATCGGCGGCTGACCAGAGACGGTGTGAGCTGTTTTTTTGATCGTGAATCTATTGCCTGGGGTGCTAACTGGGTCATCGAATTAGAGAAGGGAATAGATGAATGTGAGTATATAATCCTGTGTTTATCGCCCGATTTTTGCCGGTCGGAATGGACAAAGCTTGAACGGACAAGTGCTATGGCTGATGATCCCGCAGGACTAAAACTAAAAAGGAAATTACGTCCTCTTTTATTAGAACCTTGTAGCGATCTTATTCCTCGTTTTCTAATCCCGATCCAGCATATAGATGTTTCTACGCCGAAGAAGTTTGAAGAAGAATATCCAGAAATTTGCCGCGCGCTTGGTGGCACACTAACAAAAGAAATCACTCATGACGATCGCGATAAATTACCATCCGTCTGCCGGCTTCCTGACCGAAATTGGATGCCTTATCGTTCGCTTGGAGATGGGTTCGTGGGACGGGTGCGTGATCTATGGCAAATTAACGATATGTTGCGAGAGCGCAAAACCGCAGTTGTCGAAGGTGTAGGTGTTGTAGTGGGCACAGGCGGTATAGGAAAGACCCAACTGGCAATAGAGTATGTTCATCGTTTTGGGGCATCATATCCCGGCGGAGTCTTCTGGATAGATGCAGAACAGGGGATTTCTAACATGATCGCCCAGGTGGTACAGGGCGCGGATATAGATATTGACAGCAAGCTTGAAGAACGATACCAGTTGCAGCAACTATGGAAAACCCTCAGCCAGTTGCCGCCTGTATTGATAGTTCTCGACAATTTCCCGGAAAACGAACCTTTACAGCCCTGGCTTCCTCCTGCCAGTTCTATTCATACATTAGTTACCACAAGGCGGCGGGACCTCAATTATTCGCGTCTCCCTATCGACTTTATGACTGCGGCGGAAGGCATTATGCTGCTCAACACAGGCGCTAGAAAATTCGGGCATGAGGCAGCGGAATTAGTGGATACTCTTGGTGGGCTGCCCTTAGCTCTTGAACTTGCCAGGAATTATTTGAATATTAGAACTGACGTTTCTATTGACAGTCTCGTACAAGAAATATTACGTGTAGGCGAAATCAAGACGCTCAGTATCTTTGCGGACAAGTATGCGAACGAACTGCCTAGCGGCCATATAAAAGAAGTGGCTGCTACTTTTTACATAAGTTGGGCGCTTGCCTCAGCTACAGCACAGACGGTACTACAATGCATGTCCCTTTTGGCACCGAAGCCTATTCCCAGGCGCCTATTAAGAAAGATACTGGGTCTTCAATCAGAAAATATACTGGAAGACCCGCTTGATGACGCCATAAGCGAACTTGCAAATAAACTCTCCTTTGTGGAACTGGATAAGGAAAACGATCCCTGGATGCACAGACTTATAGCCGGTTTTGTCAACACCACAGTCGGCGAAAACCGAGATCTGCATGATAAAGTAGTGAATGAAGTAAAAGAAGAAATGGCTCGGGTTACTGATGAAAGGGACTCGCTGTCCTATAATCAATTGGAAAAGATAATACCGCATGCAGAGATGTTGTTGTCTTCTGAATTTATCGAGACAGAGCAAGCAATAGATATATTTAACTATCTTCTCCAGCATAATTGGAAATGGGGAAGATACAGGATTGCCGAAAAACATGGTAGACAATCACTTGATCTTTCCGAAACATCTTATGAGCCGGGGCACCCTTCTATTGCTACAAGCCAATCAAACCTAGCTACGGTGTTACGGGATTTGGGCGAGTTAGAAGAAGCAAGGGACCTATTGCGCAAGGCTCTTGATTCTGCACAAAAAAGCTTTGAGCCAGGACACCCTTTCATTGCCAGAAGCCAATCAAACCTGGCTCTGGTGTTACAGGATTTGGGCGAGTTAGAAGAAGCACGGGACATAGAGCGAAAGGCGGTTGATACTTATCAAAACAGATTTGACCCCGAACAGCCTAATACGA
>JAUWND010000108.1 GCA_030612835.1 Candidatus Methanophagales archaeon
AAAATTTAGCCTGTGCTAAAAGAAAAACAAATATAAGTTCTTTTGGTAAAGCTTTTCTTTCTAAGAAAAGGTTTGTGAAAATCTGTGTAATCTGGTGGTTCTAAAAAGGAACTATACAATTACTATTATTGCAATCAATATTGGTTGATGAATCAGGTAAATTAGTAATGAATGCCTACCAAAAAGGCAAAGTAATCTTATAACCGCGAAATTAGAAAGGTCACAAAGGTTAAATCGCCGTGTGCAGTCGGGATATAATATATATCCAAGAAATAGCCCGATTATGACCACGCCGAACCATGGTAAAATAGGGAAATAGTCAACAGTATAAATGTGCTCTGGCATGAGTCCTAACCACATTAACCCGGAGAACCCAAAAGTAAAGTTCTTCAAGTATAGTCCAAGCGATACGAAAAGAATACCCGGCAGCAGATTCCATAAACGGAGTTTTAAGAATGGATATACCATAATAATTGAGATTCCAATAAGATGAAGAACACCAAATACAACAAAACCCGCTCTCAAAAAGATCCAGGTCGCTAAGGTAATAAGCAAACCCCATGAAAAGATTTTTACACCCCGTTTGAGATATTTCAGGTATAATCTCTTCTTTTGTTTCTTCTTAGCCCTTGAGTAACTAATGGTTAATGAGATACCGACCAGAAGAATAAAGATTGTGGCTGTTGCGCGCCCAAAATATAACCAGAAACCGGAATGCACGTTAAGATCGTATCCGCCAAAATAATTCAGGTCGTAGAGTAAATGGAACGTGATCATCATGATTATCGCAATTCCACGCAGAAAATCTATTTCCCAAAATCGCTGCTCCAAGTTCTCCGTCATTAAAAACGAAATGTAAATGCGAAACTAAAACTTTTATATTCAGAAACTTTGATATTGGATTGTAACTCATATGGGGGGTAGTGCGAAATGGCGACATGGACTGAATTGAAGTTTGGAGGCGGGACTTTTTCCCCGGATGTGCGGAAATTGGGTGATATGAAGGAAGTCGTATTAGACAAGCGCTTTTTAGCGAGTGCGAACATGGATATGGCGCTGTATTACATGTTCAGGGAAGTATCAAAGAATGAAGAGGACAAGAAGCGGATAAAAGAAAGAGAGCTGAGATATGACATCACTATTATTCCTCCGAATACGCTCGGCGCGGAATTTGTTAAAACCGCAGGACATTATCATCCCCTCCTACCTGGTTCACAAATGACCTATCCTGAGATGTACGAGGTATTAGAAGGCGAAGCGCATTATCTTTTACAGCGCCGGGAGCAGGAAAGGGGTACAGAGAAGATAACGGACGTAATTGTGGTAAAGGCGAAAGAAGGCGATAAGGTTATAATACCACCCAGTTACGGGCATGTTACGATAAACCCATCTGAAACGACGTTAAAAATGGCTAACTGGGTTGCAAGAACATTCTCATCGATCTACGAGCCGATAAGAGTAAAAGGCGGTGCCGCGTACTTTGAGTTGACCAACGGCGAGTTTATTAAGAACAAAAAATATGGGGCAGTGCCAGATATTAGGTTCCTTAAGCCTGAGGAGACATGGATAAAGCAAATAAAGCTGAACAAAGAAGTGGCGATGTACGAACTACTTCGAGAGCCCGAAAAGTTGCAGTTCCTTATATAAAACATTTTATTTTAGTATCGCGTTGTATTCATAAGTGAAATCCATTGTGATGAGCTGGAAACGATAATTAACGCTATATCTTCTCTCGGTCTTCACCGGCACTATCATCTCGTTCTGAGCACCATCTTCGTTCCACCTTATAGTTACCACAGTATCACCGGAATTATTCAGCGTCACAATGTGGCTGCCAACAATGCTTGCATGCCATAAATCCACATGTATCTCAAAATCGGTTACCTCACAGCCGAGATTGTTTATCTGTATCGCATGTTTTTCGTTCTCTTCACCCATTAATCCGAATGCAGATGCTGAGTTAAGAGAAGCTGCAATAAGTAATACTATTACAACGCCAAATAAGAGCTGTCGCATTTCCATAATAATATTAATGTGTATAAAAGATATAAATACGAGCAGGGGATTTGTATTATATATAAGACTAAAATAAAAGATGAGAACTGCGTGGTTGGGGATACGAATGGGGCTTTGTGTATTGCTCCTGTTTGCGGTGATCTATGCGCTATTAATCGTCATAGCCACCTTCACCGGAGTGGGCACGCCGATAGTTTACGCCCTACTTGCTGGTGGATTGGTGGCTGTTCAGTTCTTTATAGGTCCAAAGATAGTAGAGAAGACAATGCACGTTCGCTATGTTTCGGAGACCGAGCAGCCGGAATTGCATCGGATGGTGACGGAATTAGCGATGAAAGCAGGGATACCAAAGCCAAAAGTAGGGATTTCTGAAATAGCGATACCGAATGCATTCGCGTTCGGCACATCCAAAAGGAAAGCAAGGGTTTGCGTTACGAGAAGATTGATGCAGATGCTAAGCAGAGATGAGTTAGAAGCGGTTTTAGGGCATGAGCTATCACACATAAAGCATCACGATATGGTAGTTATAACGGCGCTGAGTGTGATACCGATGATATGCTACTTTATCTATTTCAGCTTCTTCTGGTCCGGTCTCTTTGGTGGTGGCGGTAGAGATAGAGAAGGGGCGTTACCTATGATGGCGATTGCCATTATTGCATTCGCATTATATTTCATAAGCAACCTTATCGTGCTTTATGGATCGCGAATAAGGGAATATTATGCAGATGCCGGAAGTGCGGAGCTAACGAAGAAGCCTCATGAACTTGCTTCTGCATTATACAAAATGATCCATGGTAGTGCCGGTCTGAAGCAGGAGAAGGTGAAGAAGGAACTGGGCAGTATGCGAGCTTTCTTTGCCACAGATCCCGTAACAGCACGAGGCGATTTAAAGGATCTGAGCGCTGCTGATCTGAACAGAGATGGTAAGATAGACGCCTATGAACTGAAATTATTCGCAGAAAGGGCGCGGGTGAGTCGTGCGGACAGGTTGATGGAGATCTTTTCCACGCATCCTAATCCCGTGAGTAGGGTTAAGAGGTTGGGAGAGTATTTATAAGGTAAAAACCATGAGATTAACACAATAAATTGGGATGGATATGGGTTAAAGTAGCCTATTAAGTACGGGGCTACTGGATTTAACGTGATTTTGTCTTGCGATCTTATTTATCCGGATACGTCTCCATATCGCCCTGAGTGTGGACACGTTTCAAGATTTCACCCAAACTCTCAGCCAGTTTCTGTGCCGCAGCGTGAGACATGTATATCCGTGTTCCGGTAAGAGAAACTTTCCCCTCTCTCTTGATGCCCGGCATTTCCAGAAAGTCAATATATACATCCCTATTAGTAACTTGAATGTAGGCAAGATTTGAATAGTGTATACCAGAGATGTCCAGGGAAATATCTTTAGGATCAAAGCTATATATCTGCTTCAGGTCAATTGTAATTGTCTCGTTTTGTTCGCCTGAAACATCCCCTTCTTTTAGCAAAATATCCCTTTTTTCAGTTGTCATCAAAATCAAACCTCCTTTGCAGCTACGATAAGTTTTTTGTCTCCCGTTTCCCTTGTTTGAGCTGTTGCGGTACATGATCCTTCATCCCCGGTCATACCATAATATTGATATTTGGTGGCCGTGGCAACTGCTAATACATCAACTTTAGGTCTTAACTCCATCAAATAATATTCTAAGATAGCGCGGTCCATATATTCTGATCCATTGCGGTCATCGGCCAGTGCATAGGCTAAAAATGTTAGTGCGACAATTTTTTTTGATTCTAAGTTCGGACGGTAAACTGGATGTTGAGCATCTCTTGAGTCCTTTATAAGCAGACCAAGAGTTGTAAGATTATTAAGAACTCCCCTAATGCTGGGCGCAGAAGCTCCGGTCATTTCTTCAAGATCTTTTGGACGATAATCGCTATAAGGATCAGCTACAATGTCTTCCACGACCTTTATTTGTACAGCATTCCCAAAAAGTCCACCGTATGGTCTAGTAACATATCTCTCCAGCTCTTTCGGTAGCTCGGGTAATATCTCTTCTGCCATATTATAGTTCACCATATAGATATATCTCAATTACCATATATAAACCTTCGTTTTATTTTCTGTAACAGAAACTATTTTTGCGTTCTTTGCATCTGTCTATGATGTGGTATCTTAAAACCATAGTACGTCACCCATCGATCAGCCCAAGCCCAATCCACTAAGACGACAACTTTTTCACCTCTAAGCGTTTGGATTCTTATAAAATTTATGTCAAAGTTCTTAATGCTCTCTTCAACATTAAGCCCTTTTCGTTCCCACTTCTTCTCACACCTCTTCAAATCTTGCACGCCCCCAAGCTTCATCAACCATCCAAGGAAACGGGGCTATATCTTTGCTTGGTTCTGGCGGAGACGGAGTATTGTTTTGATTTATACATATCTCAGGGAGATCTTGGGATTTTTCCATTCTATTTGATAGTTTCTTATACTCGATGATTGATAATTTTTGCTGAATAAATATTAAGCTAAACTACTCACCTAATTAGGATACAAAACCTGGATTCATCTGTCCTTTTTACTCACACAATCAACAGCCACCTTTATCATCGCCACTATGTCCTTCTCGTTCCATCGAGAGGAATCGATTATCAGGTCATAAATGGCAAGGTCGTCCAAGTTTATGCCGTAATATTGCTCATAGCGCTTATATTCGGACCGTTCTCGATCTTTCATTGCAGAAAGAGCATCTTCATAAGCTATGCCTTCGCGACTACCAATTCGTCTCGCTCTTATTTCTGAAGGCGCTTTCAACCATATCTTCAAATCGGCTTTGGGAACGAAGAATCCAGACAGTCTGCTTTCTATAATGACATTGTCACGCTTCATCGCCTCCCTGCCCTGCATCTCATCTATCTGCCTATCGAACTCATCGTTATTCTCTGCTAATTCGCTAAATTGATCCAACGGCAATTTCTTATCCTTCGCTATCCGCCGGAACTTCTCGCCAGTAGAGATTAGTTCCATCGCTAATTCATGCGATAGCAATTTCGCAACTGTTGTTGTTCCACTGCCCGGAAGACCGCTTATTGTTAGTCGCATAAAACTTTCTTTAAAAGAAAGTTTTATTAAAGGAATAGTTTTTCAATAATTTTTGATAATCGGACGCAGATGGACGCAGATAATCAGGATTTTAAATATGATGTTTAATTGACGGAGGAGATTATTAGAATCTTCTATTAAAAAACCACAAGATTTCACAAGATTAACACAACACTTTTTCTTTTTTACAAAAAGAAAATTTAGCCTGTGCTAAAAGAAAAACAAATATAAGTTCTTTTGGTAAAGCTTTTCTTTCTAAGAAAAGGTTTGTGGAAATCTGTGTAATCTTGTGGTTATAAAAAGTAGCCAAACAAAAACACAAAACTTTTCAGCCTTTTATAACGCCAATAGCTCTGAAAGCCGCTACTTTCTTCGCTATACCTGATACTTCACAACTTCGAACCACCACTTCCGGGTCTTTATAGGCTGCGGAAACTTCTTCCGCCAGCTCACCATATTTGTCAAATTGAATACCTCTCTTCTTCCTTACATCTCGCTTAGTCCGTTCGCGTGTCTTCACTATTATATTCCGCTTCGCTAATTCCGCTTTCACTTCACTACCCCGGTATTGCCTCATTGCCGCTGTCCTACTCATTTCTCTACCAGAGCCGTGAGCACAACTTCCAAAAGTCTCATCTCTTGCTACATCTGTGCCCACCGCCAAGAAACTGCGTGTGCCCATAGAGCCGGGAATTAACACCGGCTGACCAACGTTTCTATAGATCGGTGGTAATCGTTCGTCACCCGCGGGAAACGCCCGTGTCGCACCTTTCCGGTGTACACACAGCTTCTTCCGCTTCCCGTCCACCACATGCTCTTCCTCTTTCGCTATGTTATGTGCGATGTCGTACACCAGCCTAATTTCCATATCTTCCGCTTTTCTTCGTAGTACGTCTTCAAATACCTTTCTTGTCCAGTGGGTTGCGAGTTGCCTGTTTGCAAAAGCGTAATTCGCACATGCGCACATCGATACGAAATAATCCATGCCTGTATCACTGTTCAAATAAGCGCAAGCCAGTTCACGCTCTAAGCCGAGTATCTTTGATAACGTTGCATCTTTGTTCATCTCGCGTTCGAAATTCCGCAGATAGTAAGAGCAAACGCCGTGCGAGAAGCCCCGGCCTCCGGTATGAATCAAAACAGTTACCTGTCCCACCTCGTCTATTCCATACGCATTTGCAAGTTGCTCATCAAAAATCTCATCCACTACCTGCACCTCTAAAAAGTGATTCCCTGAACCGAGCGTGCCTAACTGTGGCGAGCCCCGCTTTTTTGATTTCTCGTCTATCTTATCTATACTTGCCGCTTTTAATCTACCCCCCTCTTCTGTACGCTCTATGTCCTCCTCCCAGCCATAACCATTATCAATGCACCATTTGGTACCGCCCAATAGCACCTCATCTAACTGACTATACGACAGCTTCACTTTCCCGGATAGTCCAAGCCCCGCGGGAATATAGTCAAATAAGCTGTCCAATAGCTCAGACAAATGAGGCCTTACATCGCCCTCCTTCAGATTGGTGCGGATAAGCCTCACGCCACAGTTTATGTCGTAGCCAACGCCACCGGGAGAAATGACACCTTCCTCGAAGTCCGTAGCCACAACGCCGCCTATCGGGAAGCCATAACCCTGATGCCCATCTGGCATAACCATAGAGTATTTCTCTATGCCTGGAAGCGAAGCGATATTAATTGTTTGTTGTAGCGTCAGGTCGCTTTTCATCTTTTCCAATAGCGCTTCTGCCGCATATACTCTTGCCGGCACCCTCATGTACGCCTTATACGACTGGGGTACTTCCCATACATCGTCCCTTATCTTTTTAAGCGGAATTACCATTTGAAACATCCCACATATTTGTAATTACTGTGCATTTTTTTTAAAACTTTTAGGAACAAAATAAGAGTACCAATAAAAAAAGTGGGCGCCATGCGGACTAAACTATGCCCCTGGCGGCTGTGTAGCAGTACCTAAAGCCTCTCGCAACTGCTGTTGCAACTGCTGGTATCTCTTCTGTACTCGCTCATTCTGCCGCTCCAGCGTTTTCAATCGCAAGGCGTAGGTCTCTTTCTTCTCTGACAGTTCCTCCTTTACTTCATCGCTACTGGCTTTTATCATCAACATGCCAACATTTTTGTATATCGCTGATTTTTCATCGTGCTTTTCCAATTCCTCTAACGCATTTTCTGAGTCTTGCAACATAGCCTCTACCTGCATCTTCTGCCTCCCCGCGGCTTCTATTTGAACCTTAAGCTGCTGAAGCTGAGCAAGCTGGTTCTGCAACTGCGGGGGCATCTCTCCACTTCCACTCATTTTATTATCCTTTTATTGTGTGTCTAAATAAATTTATTTACGATTTTAGTTAAACTATTCTTTTGAGTCTTATAAATATAAATTTATGGTACATGCATCATGACCGAAGGAAGAGAGAAAGTAGGGGTATTAGTTATTTCTTATGGCTCACGAGCGGCTGCGCTAATAGATGCACTGAGCAGAAGTGCGAGTTATGAGGCGCGTTTGTTTGTTGCGGACAAGCAAAGGAATCCATTTAACGTGACACATGCAGAGAAGCACGTGGTCATTCCGGATCTGGATGTGGCGAAGATATGCGACTTCGTGGAAGCGAATAAAAGCAGCATAGATTTCGGGATTTGCGGCCCTGAGAAGCCCATAATTGCTGGTGTTCGTGATTTGGTAGAGCGTAAGACAGGTGTGCCAATGATATGTCCAACAAAGAGATATGCAATAGAGGGGAGCAAAGCATCGCAACGGTATCTGATTGAGGATTGTTGTGCGGAGGCGAATCCTAAATTCAAAGTGTTTCATCATGCAGATTATAAGAGCGTAAGTGAAGTGAAAGAAGCGTTATGGGCATTTTTAGATGATTTTGGCGATGAAGTAGCAGTGAAGCCAGATAAGCCCGCTGCGGGTAAGGGCGTGGGTGTCTGGGGCGACCACTTCACATGTCGAGAGCACCTTTTCACGCATTTCCGCTCCATCTTTGAGAGTGGTAGTGACGTGATATTGGAGGAGCGACTAGAGGGCGAAGAATCTAGCTTTCAGGCGTTCTGTGATGGTAAAAGGCTCCTCGCTCTACCGGACACGAGGGATTATAAACGCGCTTTTGATTCTGATTTGGGCCCAAATACGGGTGGTATGGGCTCTTATAAGGATACTACCGATTGGCTGCCGTTTATTGATGAACGCGATCGTGAAGAGGAGGTGCTTTTGGTTCAGAAGATATTCAACAAATTGAAGGGGAACGGAAGCAATGACGAGCTGAGGGGTATACCGCTTTATGTCGCTTTTATGCATACCCGAGAAGGTGCGAAGATACTGGAGATAAACAGTCGACCGGGCGATCCCGAAATAATGAATTTATTGCCGATTTTGGAGAACGTTTTTGTGGATCTCTGCTTTCGTATGATAGAAGGAACTCTTTCGCGGCTCGAATGTGCGAAGAAAGCGACAGTGGTGACGTATGCCGTGCCGATGGATTATGGCGGGTACAGAGCG
>JAUWND010000021.1 GCA_030612835.1 Candidatus Methanophagales archaeon
GTATGATGTTCGATGCTCTGCGGAGATGGTCTGTAGATGAGCGCACAAAAGAAGTTACTTACGTGAAGGACATGATCGGCGGTGCGATGGACAAAGAGGTAGTAATGGGAAAGCCACTGCCAGAAGCAGACCTACTGAAGAGGACGTGCATGTACAGGAACGCACAAGGCGGAGTATGGCAAGAAGAAGATGACCCCGAGTCAATGGATGTATGTGCCGAGATACACTGGAAGAGAACGGTAGGTGGATTCCAGCCTTGGAAGAATATATCACAGATAAAAGGTGGAAAGAAGGACGTAGGCGTAAAGAACCTGAAGTTATTCGTACCAAGAGGAGGAGTATTATAAAATGCCATATAATGATATACAGCATAGCTTCATGAAAGCGATGTCAGATAAGTTCGCAGAGAAGCCAGAGAGTACAGAGACGAAATTCTACGTGTATGGTGGTATAGCGCAGAAAGGAGGGATGAGGAAGCGAGAGTTCATAGCAGAGGCAAAGAAGATTGTAGATGGCAGAGTAAGTAGTACGCCAGCATACAATCCGGATGTAGGGATGCCGCAAGGGCAGAGATTCTTGATGCCTTACATGATGAACCACACGGACATCATGGTGAACGCGGACGATCTGCACTGGATAAACAACGCAGCAATGCAGCAGTGCTGGGACGACATGAAGAGAGGTATCGTCTTAGGTCTCGACGATGCGCACGGCCTGTTAGAGGCGAGATTGGGTAAGGAAGTTACGCCCGATACAATAAGCCACTACCTGGAAGTTCTGAACCACGCATTACCTGGTGGTGCGGTCATTCAGGAGCACATGGTGGAGACGAAGCCAATGCTCGTAAATGACAGTTACGCAAAGGTATTCACCGGTGATGACGACCTTGCAGATGCGATAGACAGGCGGTTCCTGTTAGACATCAACAAGGAGTTCGCAGCAGGTTGGGAGAAACCAGGCGAGCAGGCGGACCAGTTGAAAGATGCAATCGGAAAGAAGATCTGGCAGATCCTGTGGATGCCTACCGTTGTAGGTAGGATGACAGACGGTGGAACGATGTTCAGATGGGTAGGTATGCAGGTCGGAATGACAATGATAAGTGCATACAAGCTGTGTGCCGGAGAATCAGTTACGGGTGAATTCGCATACTATGCGAAGCACGCCGCAGTGGTTCAGTTGTCAAACTACATGCCAGTGAAGAGAGCAAGGGCGCATAACGAGCCTGGTGGAATGCCATTAGGTATAAATGCAGACAGTGTGAGATCACCCGCATTGTTCCCGAACGACCCGATAAGGGCTGAGTTGGAGAGCATCGCAGTTGCTGCTATGGTCTACGACCAGTTGTGGTTCGGAACATACATGTCGGGAGGTGTAGGATTCACGCAGTACGCATCTGCGACATACACGGACAACATCCTGGAGGACTTCTGCTACAAGGGATGTGAGATAGGACTGGATTACGCAAACGGCGAGATGGGATCGATAAATGGCGACAAGCTCAACATGGACATCCTGGAAGAGATGGTTAGGGCAGAGAACGATTACTGCCTGACGCAATACGAAGCGTACCCGACAGTTGCGGAGTCGCACTTCGGTGGATCGGTTAGGGCATGCTGTGCAGCAGCGGGATGTGGTAGTACAGTTGCATGCGCAACAGGACTTGCACAGCCAACGCTGAGTGCGTGGTCACTATCTATGCTGGGACACTATGAGCGTAAAGGAAGACTAGGATTCTTCGGATACGATCTGCAAGACCAGTGTACGGCATGTGGTTCGTATTCATACCAGAGCGATGAGGGAATGCCATTTGAGATGAGAGGCGTAAACTATCCGAACTACGCGATGAACGTCGGGCATCAGAGCGCATACGCCGGTCTGGTTATGGGTGCACACGTTGCGAACAAGGACGCATGGGTACTGTCTCCGTTGTGGAAGGTGGCGTTCTCAGACCGTGACCTGCCATTCGACCGTGGATACGTAACCCGAGAGTACGGACTGGGCGCAAACAGGGAATACACCCAGGTTGCAGGAGAAAGAGACCTGATCATCGCCGGACATTACGGCAGAGAACCTGGTGCAAAGTTGTAAATCACGCGAACAAACAAACGAACAAACAAGAAAGGAAGCGAGAGGAGGAATGATTTTTCCTCCTTCTTTATTTATTTTTTCAATAGAAAAAACCACGAGATTTCATTCGTTGTATATAGTATAGAGTATAACTTCTACCTATAAATTTAATTTAGGACGCAGATTTACACGGATTTACACGGATTTAATTTTTTGTATTTGTATAGCTAAATAAAAAAACCACGAGATTTCACAAGATTGACACAACACTTTTTCTTTTTTACAAAAAGAAAATTTAGCCTGTGCTAAAAGAAAAACACAAATGTTCTTTTGGTAAAGCTTTTCTTTTTAAGAAAAGGTTTGTGGAAATCTGTGTAATCTTGTGGTTATAAAAAGGAGCTAAACGAATACCTATTATTTATTTATTTATTTATTTATTTATTATGTAATTCATCTATTCACTGAGTAGAAATCTGAAGCTTTGAGAGGAAAAAGGGGGAAGAAAAGATGAAAGTTAAGGATGTTATGAGCAGTCCGGTAATCACGGAGGATGAAGACACTTCTGTTACTATAATCGCGAGGGACATGGAACTGTCGGAGATAGGGAGTGTAGTGATAACAAGAGAAGATAAACCTGTTGGGATAGTTACTGACCGCGATATATCAATAAAGATTTGTGCTAAGATTGGAACACCAGGCGAGGTAACGGCAAAAGGGATATTGACCTCTCCTTTGATTACTATCGAACCAGAGGCACCGGTGGAAAAGGCATGTGAGCTCCTGGCTGAGAATGACATAAGACGGCTACCGGTAATGGAAAATGATAAGCTCGTGGGTATTATAGCGTTAGAAATATATTGACCGGTGCACCGGAGCATGTGCAAAGATTCTATCCCGCGGAAGGCGAACTGGTATCGGAGCAATTAGAGGTTGGGGATGTGATGACCTTGGAAGTAATCACGGAGGATGAAGACACATTTGTCTCTAAAATATCAAAGGATATGGAAGAATCAGAGATAGGGGGTGTAGTGATAACAAGGGGTGGTAAGCCTGTAGGTATGGTTACTGAAGGTGACATAGCATCAAAAGTCATAATGAAAGATAAAAAGGCGAGCGAAATAAAAGCAAAGGAAATTATGTGCTCGCCTTTGAGCACCATCGGGCCAGACGCGCCGGTGGAGAAGGCATGCGGGATTATGGCTGCTAAAAAGATAAGAAGAATGCCGGTGATGGATGAAGATAAGCTCGTGGGTATCATAAGCGTAAGAAATATATTGACAAGATCACCCGAGCATGTACACAAATTCTATCCGGGGGAATGACGAGCTAGAATAGAAGAAAGAGCAAAAAGGGGGATTTTCCCCCTTCAAGCGAGCGGATAGAGCTCTTTAAATGCGCCCTCCGCCGCTATTGCTATTGGCTCTGCACTTGGCTCGGGTGATAGCTCTGGCTGACCTGCACACCTTAGCGTTGTCAAATCCAAAGCGGTCCAGCCGTTCCTTATCGCAAGTGTAATCACATCAATATATCTGACGGAACGTTCATCATCTGCGATTATCTGTGCGCCGATGACCCTTTTTGTATCCCTATCAAAGATCAATTTAACGGTATAAGGTTTTCCGCCTTCCATCATCACGTGCTTGCTCTTTGCTGCTTGCTTTGCAACGAAAATGTCAAAACCTTCCACTTTCGCTATCGCTTCTGTTACTCCAACTGACGCAACTGACATATCGAACAACTTAGCTGCGAAACTGTTCAACAACTTCGGGAATTTTATTTTATAGCCCCGCGCGTTTTTTGCTGCGATTCGACCTCCTATAACTGCATTTGGCCTTATTTGCCCAAGTATTGATTTTTTTGTGATCATATGTTCATACTCAACCAAGTCGCCACCCGCATAAATGTCCGGGTCCGATGTCTGAAGGTATTCGTTCACTTCCAGGCCGTACTCGCCTATTCTAAGCCCCGCATCTTCTGCAAGTTCTATGTTCGGACGAACACCTACAGATAATATGATCATATCAGTCTCGATTTTATCTCCGGAAGATAACACAACCGCTTTTACTTCCTTTTCGCCCTCTATCTTCTCTACTACTTCTCTTGACCTGACAACAACGCCCTTGTCCTCATAATGTTTCTGCAGTTCACTGCTCATATCCGTGTCGAGACCCACCGTCCTGCCAAGATATGACCTGACCACCATCGTAACCTTTAGTCCCTTCTCTGTGAGCACAGATGCCATCTCCAGGCCAGTCGCCCCGGCACCGTAAACAACAGCATTTTTTGCTTTCTTCTCGTTTACCCAATCGCGAATGTTGACCGCATCGCGACTTGTACGTAGAGTGAAAATGCCTTCAAGGTCCACGCCGGGAATCGGTGGAACAATAGCACTGCCTCCAGTAGCCAAAAGGAGCTTATCGTATGGATAAACCTCACCATCGGCAGTCGTAACTGTCTTTTCTTTCCTGTTTATGCTCGTCGCCTTTACATTCACCAGCTTGGTACCGACAGCATTGAACATTCCATCATCCTTGACAGAAGCCTCTACCGTTGCTCGCTCTACGGAGATATACGGGGTCGCGCATCTCGTCAAGAAATTCTCCTCTTCTCTTATCAATGTTACGTCCAGCGAGGGGTCTACCTTCTTTGCCATCATTGCTCCGGGTCCTCCAAAACCTGCGCATCCAACAATTACAAGTTTATTTATCTTCGCCATTTTTTTCCTCCTATGCAAATCTTATGAATAAGATGCAATCAGGTATTTAAAAACTTTTCGTTTTTTTTTTCTTCGGAAGTTCTTTTGCCATTTTTCTTAAGATTTGAGCATAGATTAACGCATATTTTATTTATTTATTTACAATTCATAAGAAAACACCCACTATTTCTCGCTTTGCCACATCTACCAACCCCTTGTCTGTTATTTTTAACTTCGGTATCACAGGTAAAGCGAGAAAAGAGATTGCAATAAAAGGCGCAGGCAGTTTACAGCCCATCTCTGAAATGTTATCATCCATCTCTTTTTGTTTTAGCATCACATAATCCAACCCGTTATCGCTCATGAGTCCCGCAATAGGCAGTTTTAACTCACTCGTTACTTCTTTGCCATTGCAAAGAACAATTCCACCACCTATATCCTTTAAACGGTTGCAAGCGAGAGCCATATCTTCTTCGTTTGTGCCTATAACGACAATATTATGCGAGTCATGAGCGATAGTGGACGCGATTGCACCGGTTTTCAATCCAAACCCTTTTACGAAACCCAAGCCCATATTACCAGAGTAATGGTGCCGTTCGAGAACACCGATTTCTAATATATCACGAGCTATCTCTATGCCGCTTATCTCTTCCACAAGCTCTTCCGTCAGGAGTTCTCCCTCTATCAAACCGATTATCCTCGCTTTTATTGCGCCTTCTTGCTCTATCACGAACTCATCAGGTTTCACTCGCATTATCCTTACACTTTCGCGATATTGTGGATAGTTAAAGCTATATTCAGAACGCTGCGCAAAATCGGGCTTCCCATTTACTAGCACTTTCTCGACTTCAAACGTCTCTAAATTTTTTAACAGTACGATGTCCGCGATTTTACCAGGGGCAATGCAGCCGATTTTGGCATCCAGTTTGAACCATTGTGCGGGATTTATCGTACACATCTGCACCGCCTTCACCGGGTCTATTCCCTCCTCTATAGCTCTTCTCAAAACATAATCTAAATAACCCTCGTCCTTTAAATCGAGCGGTGTTCGGTCGCCGTCAGTGACAAGCATGCAATTCCTTGTATCTACGGTCCTCAACAGAGGTGCGATGTTCTTCAGGTTTTTAGCCACAGAACCTTCTCTCACCATCACACGCATACCCAGCCGGAGCTTTTCCTGTGATTCTTCATATGTGGTATTCTCGTGGTCCGAGCCTGCACCACTTACGACATAAGCGTTTAGCTCTTTACCGCTGAGTAATGGTGCATGACCATCAATTGGCATTTTTAGCGCCTTTGCAATCTCTATCTTTACCCATACCTCTTCCTCTTTTGCTATGACACCAACGTAGTTCATCACCTCTGCTAGGCCGATGATTCCGTCCATTCGCAGTAGTTTCCTTATTTCTGTATGGTCTAGCGTCGCACCGGAGGTCTCGAGCCCCAGCGAAGGGTCTGTAGACGGCACACAAGAAGGAGCCATACAGAATACTTTTAGTGCGGTGGTTCTTGCCTCATCTAAAAGCGCTCTTATTCCCGCGATACCTAAGACGTTAGCTATCTCATGCGGGTCCGCAACAACAGCAGTCGTACCTCGGGGCACTACGGCCTTTGCAAATTCGCGTACCGAAAGCATACTCATCTCTATGTGTGTATGCCCGTCTATCAATCCCGGGACCGCATAGTTATCCTGGGCGTCTATCTCTAGCCTACCCTCGTATCTCCCTAATCCTGCTATCAAGCCATGAGCGATTGCAATATCGGTCTCGTATATCTCGCCACTGCATACGTTGACGAGGTTCACATTTTTCAGTACTAAATCCGCTTTTTGTTCGCCTAAGGCGATGTCAATTAAGGCATTCATTTTTTGGCTTTTTAGTTTAGGAAACTTCATAAGTAGATAGGGATCTATTTTTAATAAGTTCGTTGACGCCAATAGTGTTAAATATCAGGGAAAGGAAAGAAAGAGACGATGAACGAGGCTATTAAAAAGCGGATAATGGAAAAAGTTGAGATTGTGATTGAGCGAGTAGAGTTCATCGAAGAGCATCTATCGAATGAAATACTAGGAAATAGAATATTGCGTAAAGCGATATATAAAGAATTTCAAGAAGCTGTGGAAGCTGTGTCAGACGTGTGTGCAATGCTAAGAAGAGGACGGAATTCATCAGCAAAAGATGATTACAGCAATATTGATTTTTTAGTAGAACACGCTATTTTGGAAGAGAGAATGGCGGAAAAATTAAAAGAAGCAAATGGATTAAGAAATAGACTGATTCACGGATATGATAGTGTAGATGATGAGACAGCATGTTATGCGATAATTGAATTGATAGAAGATTTAAGAGATTTTCCGGTTGTGGTGTTAGAATGGATAAGCAAATGAAAGAACAACTCTTAGGCGTATTGAAGGATATGATACCATACGTTAAGGGGATATTGGTCTATGGATCATTTATTAAGGGCTATGCAGATGCAAAATCGGATATAGATATATGTGTGATAGAAAAGGAAGATATAGAGTCGAAGGTTTTGTACGAGCGGATTTTAAAAGTTTCCGCAGATGAAAGATACGATATTGTGATATTCAATAGGATACCCTGGTATCTGAGGGGTGAGATACTGGAAAATAACGAGGTTATCTATGCAGAGGACGATGATGACCTGGATTTTTGGTTATACAAGCAATTAAAGATATGGGACGGGATGAAAAGGAGGCAACAGTTAGTATCTGCTGATGATTTAATCGCTAGAGCGGAAGAAGGGCGATTGAAAAAGGATCAAATCACTTGAACTCGAATTCAACATCAATCTTCTTACCTGCGATTTCCTCCAAGGCATCTAGCAAAAGCCGCTTCTTCGCTATAAGTTCCTCTTCCAGTGTATCTCTACGTCTCTTTGATCGGTCTATACCTTCTTCCAATCGCGTGAGTTGCCCCTTGGCAGAAGCAATAGATTGCTCGATCTCTGCTTTATTTTCAAGGATCGTCATATCCGCAAGCGTACCTTTACGCTCTTTTATTCGTGACTGTAACAGATCCCTTTTTCCTTTTATCGTGGCTAGTTCCGCATTTAAGAGATGATCTAGCCATTTCAAGGTTGTGTCTCGCTTTCGATCCTTCAGGATAGATGCGTCACCTTCTATAATTCTCTTAATAGCGAGGAGAGAGTCATTGATATCCCCCTCGAGAGCTCGAATTGGGGACAACAGGATTGAAGATACCGCTCTTCGCTCTTCCTGAGTAAGTGTATGCCGTCCACTCTCATCCTGTTTCTTTAATAGGTTGAGTGGTTTATTAATAGGGGCGAACAATTTGCTAACATCCGATTCAAGCACTTTTAAATCCGCCTCTAACAGTGATAATTCGGTTTCAAGCTCTTTGAGTCGTATCCATTCCGCGTCTTCTTCTATCTGCCGTAACCTCTCCCATTCTGTTTCTATTTTACTTTCGAGTACAAAACTGTCTTCTTCTTGATCACGAACATTCGCCTTCTCCTTTTCTATCCCTGATTTTAGATCTTTTATAGCATGTACAATCTCCGGCACTTCTTCTAACTTCATTATATGGCTTTCTTTTTCCCGTATTGGTCTAATAAGTAGGTTAAGAACAGTTTTCAGGCGTTTGAGATCGGATACAAGCACCTTAACTACATCAGGGAAGAGAGACCGAACATAGTAGATGCTCTTCGATGATTTGCCAAGAGTTGATTCGATGTTAGCGGATGTCAGTTTATAAAAGGACAGAACAGTTTTGTAATCGGTTTGCGTGGGAACCGAAATTTTTTCAGTCAGCGTATTGAGCTGTTTCACCATTTTATCTCGGTTTATCAGCCCTAATTTGGTGAGATTGGCCGGCATATTCTCAACTGGTTCTGCGTCCTGAAGCTGGATTGTATCTTGTTTGAGCCGATCACGTACATCCCCTATCTCACGATATAACTTATCGGCAGTTGTACTCAGACTACGGAATAGCGAGTTTGATACCAGCTCCAGCCAGGAATCTAGCCCACCGAAGGCGAAGGTGGACGGTATTTCATCCTTACCAAAGATACTACTTAGCCACTTCACATGTTTATCTAGGTGCTAGATATGTTTATAGTTTTGCTTCCGCTATGCAACTTCCCTTAATATTATTCTCCGGTCATGTTAAAAGTATATGGCAGCACCTTTGACAAAGAACAAAATACCCAAAGAAACCATGAAGATGGCAATTACGAGCATCGTTAATTCGTATCTCCGCCCGACAAAGAAATTCTTGCCTCGGGCGAAAGAAAAAGAGACGAAAGAGTACCACGTGAAATCAGAAAGGAAATGCCCTATGGTAACCAAAATTATTCCGGCTAGGGCAAGCCACTCAAATCCCGTTAATAAAATCGGGTATCCTATTGCCATCCACCAGGGTATAAAGGAGGGATTGAAAGCAGTGAGTATAAAACCGCCAAAAATCGAACTTTTATAATTATACTTTGTGCCCCTCATTTTATTGCTTATCATTTCCTCTTGTGACCATGACTTCACAGCCTTCGCCTCTTTAATAATACTTAATGACATTAAAATGAGCGCAATGCCACCTATTAGATATATCCATGATTCTAATTGATTGAAATAGCTTTTCAATCCAAGTCCTAAAATAACAAGTGCGGATATGATCACACATTCAACGAAAATGTGACCTATTATGGTAAGAGGCCCTGATAATGCACCTTTTTTCAATGTGTCGGATATTACAAAAGCAAAAAGCGGTCCCGGTATCAAAGCTCCGCTCAGCCCAGTCAGAAACCCAATAGCTACCAGCGATGCACCGATTAAGAAAGGTGAAGTGGTCATTTTGCTACTATAAAACTTTGCATTTTAAATTTTGCATTATCTGCTCAAAAATCCATAGGTTTTTGAGCAGATACGTTAGGCCCATATATTACTTAGTAACTATTATTATTATTTAGTAACTTTTATGGACAAATAAAAGGCGGGGGCTCGTAGCTCAGTGGAAGAGTGCCTCCTTCGCGAGGAGGAAGCCACGGGTTCAAATCCCGTCGAGTCCATAAATAAGATAAGTAGAAGAAGAAATAGAAAAATGAACAAAAAAGGTGATGTGAGTACAGATGATGCCACAAATGGGTTATGATCGGGCGATAACAGTATTCAGCCCTGATGGAAGATTGTTTCAAGTAGAATACGCAAGGGAAGCGGTGAAAAGAGGAACTACCGCCGTGGGGATAAAGGCACAGGATGGTGTTGCGCTGTTGGTAGACAAGAGATTGACTTCCCGACTATTGGAAGGTGGCTCCGTAGAGAAAATATTCCGGTTAGACGAGCATATAGGCGCAGCAACTTCGGGATTGGTAGCAGATGCGAGGATGCTGATAGATAGAGGTCGAGTAGAATCACAAATAAATAAAGTCGTATATGACGAGCCAATAGCTGTGGAAACATTAGCGAAAAAGATATGCGATTATAAGCAAGCATTTACACAATATGGCGGGCTTAGACCTTTTGGCACCGCGTTGTTGATCGGTGGTGTGTACAATGGCGGCAAGTTCCTCTTTGAAACTGACCCCAGTGGTGCGTTACTGGAATATAAGGCAACGGCTATAGGTTCCGGGAGAAGCATAGTAACAGAGATGCTAGAGCAGCAGTATAAAGAAGACATCAAACTTGAAGATGCTATCTTGCTCGGTTTGGAAGCGTTGTATAAAGTAACAGAAGGAAAGATAGACATAACAACCGTGGATGTAGGTCTCGCTGAGTCAGAGAAGAAACGCTTCAGGATTTTAGAGGCAACGGAGCTGGAACCGTACATAAAGAAGGTGCAAGAGCGGGGAAAGAAGGCAGAAGAGTAAGGAAATGGTAAGTCTAGACAAAGCGGTGGTGGCCAGATATAAGCACGGTAAGAAGAATTTTGAGACACTCGTTGATCCTGAGCTGGCATATCAGATCAGGAGTGGCGGTAAAGGTGAAGTTGGATCCGCTTTGGCTGCTGATGAGATTTTTACAGATGCTTCAAAGGGCGAAAAGGCAACGGACGTGGATTTGATGGACGTTTTTTCTACCACAGATGTCGTGGAAATAGCGGAGAGGATAATAAAAGAAGGCGAGGTGCAACTGACTGCGGCGCAAAGGAGAAAAAAGGTTGAGGAGAAGAGGAGAATGGTGATAGACCAGATTGCTCGCATCTCTATAAACCCGCAGACTAAAACACCTCATACGCCTACAAGAATAGAGATTGCCATGACCGAGGCTAAGGTGCACATTGACCCCTTTAAAAGTGTAGACGAGTTAGTAAATGAGACGGTGAAAGCTATACGGCCGATAATTCCTATAAAGATAGAGGAGACCGAGATAGCGATAAAAATCCCTGCGGCATACACCGGGCGAGTATATGAGCTAAAGGGTAATTATAGCGTGATAAAGGAGGAGTGGCAAGGAGATGGTTCATTCGTAGCGGTGGTGAAAATACCGGCGGGAATGAGAGATGAACTATTCTCTTTTTTGAACCATATAACAAAAGGAGATGTTGAAACAAAGATATTAAAGTGATGTACCATGTATAAAGTAGTAGTTCCAGGGGATTTTATCTCGACTGAGGTAAATCGTGCAGGCGATGGCACTTACGTTGAAGATGGTAATGTTTATGCACTGAAATATGGTGTAGTGGACGATAGAGGCACGATAAAAGTGGTAGCACTTTCCGGAAAGTATATGCCAGTGAATGGAGACGTAGTGATAGGGAAAATAGTCGAGATTTCGTTCCCTTATTGGATTGTTGACATCGCATCGCCTTACGAAGCGCGATTACGCAAATCCGAATTTGGAAGGGGCGAGAATATAGATTTTGGTAACATGTGTGAGTATCTTGATATTGATGATTTGATTGTAGCGAAGGTAATGAATGTGGATGTAATGATGAGGATAGATCTGGCATTGAAGAACGAATTCAAGATGGATGGCGTCGGTAGATTGATAGAAGTATCACCTACGAAGGTACCACGCATAATAGGACGGAGTGGTTCGATGATAAGGCTGCTGAAGGATAAGAGTAATTGCTTCATATTTGTCGCAAAGAATGGTCGTATCTGGATAAAGGGCAGTAGCGCAGATATGGACATCGCTTCGCAGACGGTGATGAAGATTGCGAATGAGGCTCATACGTCCGGGTTAACAGATCGGGTGGCACTTTTTTTAGATTCGTTTAAAAGTGAAAAAGGAGAGGGATAAGGAAGAAGAATGAAAGAAGAAAAAATAGAGCTTATAAAAGATGGTAAGAGATTAAGTGGTAGAGGTTTTGAAGAGCTCAGGTCTATAAAGATAGAAGTGGGCGTGTTAAAAAGGGCAGATGGGTCATGTTACTTTGAGTTAGGGGATAATAAGGTAATTGCTGCGGTATATGGGCCTAGAGAGATGCATCCGAGGCATTTTCAAAATGCGAAAATGGCGGTAGTCAAATACCGGTATAACATGGCACCTTTTTCGGTGGATGATAGAAAGAGACCGGGACCGGACAGAAGAAGTCAGGAGATTTCGATGGTTAGTAGGAAAGCGTTAGACCCTGTTATACTAAGAGAACTCTATCCAAAGACTGCGATAGAAGTGTATGTAGAGGTACTTCAGTCGGATGCCGGTACGAGGACAGCGGGCATAAATGCGGCTTCTGTCGCGCTTGCTGATGCCGGGATACCAATGAGAGATTTGGTTTCTTCTGTTGCCATTGGTAAAATAGATGGAGAAGTGGTATTGGACCTGGATGCAAAGGAAGACAATTTCGGTGAGGCGGATATGCCAATAGCAATGATTGCAAGGACAAACACAATTACGCTGCTGCAGATGGATGGTCGATTTAAAAAGGAAGAATTTGAACGTGGGTTGAAGATCGCGATGAGTGGTTGTCGTAAGATATACGAGTTGCAAAAAGACGCGTTAGTTAAGAAATATAGCAAGAGTGGAAATGAGGAGTGAAAAATAGAAATGGGACAGGAAGTTATAGAGGATATAAGGAAGGATTACGTATATGACCTGATAGAAAAGGGAAAGAGGGCAGATGGGCGAGGATTTCTCGATTTTCGTAATATCGTCGTAGAACGGGACCTAATAAAGAAGGCCGAGGGCTCAACACGGGTGCAGATAGGCGATACAGTAGTTTTAGTAGGTGTGAAGGTTGAACCAGGTGAACCCTTCCCCGATACTCCTAACAAGGGGATTTTAATGACCAATGCGGAGCTTGTACCACTGGCATCGCCGGAATTTGAGTCGGGACCGCCGGGAGAGAACAGTATAGAACTGGCAAGAGTTGTAGATAGGGGTATTAGGGGCTCAGAAACGATAGATTTGGAGAAGTTATGTATAGAAGAAGGGAAGAAAGTCTGGATGGTTTTTATAGATATACATACTTTGGACAACGATGGTAATTTGGTGGATGCTGCCGCATTGGGTGCTATTATGTCTCTTTTGAACATTGCTATACCATATGAGCAATATGGGTTAACGGGGGAAGACATGCAGATACGGGACACACCTGTTGCGGTAACAGTGGTGGAAATCGGAGGGAACCTCTTAGTGGACCCAAGTGTATATGAAGAGAGCGCAGCCACGAGCAAATTGACTGTGATTTCAAATGCAGATGGGTCAATATCCGGACTGCAAAAGAGTGGCAGTACTGGCTTAACGGAAGAAAAGATAGTACAGATGACGAAAATAGGGATCGAAAAGGCGCGAGAAATAAGGGAGAAGTATTTACCTAAAATTTAGAGCTATAATAGTGATTTATCAACGCAGAGATCGCAGAGGGCGCAGAGTTTAAGACAAGAGCGTTCCAATCCACGCTTGGTTTTTCTAATGTCTCTGCGTTCTCGGCGCACTCGGCGGTAAAACTCGTTGTATATAAAGTATAACTTCTACCTTCCAAATTTAATTTAGGACGCAGATTTACACGGATTCATTTTTTTTTCGGATATCAAGTGTGTGCTTGAGCCCGATTTTTTTTCGTCTTCAACTTCAGCCTATAATAGTTTAATGGATGAGAAATCTTCACACATATGTCGTCACTTCCAACACAGTTGCCATAAGTGCGCATTGTCCCACAGGACGGTGCGGTATAACGAACACTTCCCGTACCGCCTGCGATATGCCGCACCTGATACCTTGTTCTCTCTTCATCAAAATCCGGCGAGTTCTTGTAAATCTCTATTATCTCATCCTCACTCAGCCCTAAATTCAACAAGAAAGCAGTAACTGCAAATCGTGCACCGTGAGTGACGTTTATACCCTCTTTTAAGTTGCTCAGAATGTGGGCTATACAAGGCGGGAAACAGTTTGGGTCCTTCACGATGAAGCCTTCTGCATCGCCAAACTTCTTTCTGGTTTCCTCCAGCTCGCGCTTTATATCCTCGGTATAGCCTCTTATCGCATCACATACATCTGCGGAAACGTTCAATGGCAGGTCTTTCATTATCCTTTCATAGATCGCTTCCTGGATAATGCGAATAAATTCGCTCTTTCCTAGCTTCACACGTCCCTTCTCCAATCCACGGTTCACCAGTTTCCATTTTTTATCACGTAGATTAGTTGTGAACCGCAAGTAATCAACGAAAGGCATCTGAACATGCTCACGGAAAAAATCCACACGTATGCTAAACTCTTCGGCCATCTCGTAAATAATATCGGTGTCCGTATGGGAATCTGCTAATAACTTTTCGTGTGCCGCTTTAGCTTCGGATAACACATATCTACGGACAAGGTACTCGTCATGGATGCATGAGACAAGAATACGAGCAAAAGGATAAGATAGTAATTCCATCTCCGCTTGCGCGTTGGTGATTACAGCAGGCTTTTTGATTACTCTATCTTTTATCGCTTCTAATATTCTAGCCTTGCCTCTCAGTCTCGCACGTTCAAAAGCAGCAGAGCTTATTAAATTCTCCAGCGTGGCACCGGATTCTTCTACATATTCCGATGCCGAGGAAAGGAAAGGATAAAAGCATAAATGTGTGGATTCTGCACGCCATTTTATCATAGTTATCTAATCCTGCCCGGTTTGACCCGCTCATCAGGTGATGTCTTCCTGAGCTATTAACAGAAAAAGCACCAAGCACACCATCCCGAGACTGCTAATCCTCTGCTTGTTTCTGTATTTCAACCTCCTTACTCATTCTCTATTCTCGGTGCGAGCAAATAACTGACTTTTCCTTTGCCTTCTGCGACTTCAAAATCCAGTCGTAGCGGATAATCCTTACCAAGATTGAGCGTTATATTCTCCACATGACTCATCCCTTTGCTCATCGCCGTGATGAAGTCCAGCGAGTATAACGAATGAACTGTTCCGGGTGTCAGTAGAATTAATTGATCCTTCCTTAATTCCAGTCGCAATTTATCCATCTCGCCCTCCGTCTCCATATAGAACACTTCCCCGTCTACGCCAAGCACTATGTGGTCGCCTACTTTCTCCGCAGCGCGTATCGTCCTTCTGAACATCTCGGTTTCTATGATTACCTGCACCGGGAACTCAAGCTCAGGAACCTTTGGCTCCTTTCTCAGTGAAGATGGATCGAGCAAGGAGAGGGTATAGGCGAGACTGCCCATCCTTGTGAATAGCTTTTGTGCGTGCTCGTCTAGTTCCAGTTCAACCTCATCCCGTCCGCCTATTCCGAGGATACCAAGGAATTTCACGAAATCCATGCCTATTTCTATCTCCTTTTTGGATTCCGGCTCGGTTTCTGCTCCTGTATCCGCTTCCGTATCAGCTTCTGAACCGGATTCTTTCACGGCAAACTGAAAAAGGTCAAAAGCATCACGCTGCAACTCAAAAGAGACCATAGCTACATTGGCAGGGTCAACCGCCCTAAGCTTTAACCCGCTCTCCGTCAACCTAAACATACCCTCATCCACTATTGCTGTAAGCGACTCTATACATTCTTTCAACACCGTTGAATCTATCTTAGCTTTAAACATTTCTCTTTTTCCACTCCTAATATAATATATTATAACATTAAAATGAAGTATGATATATTTAAAGTATTTGTTTAACCAACCACAAGATCACAGTGATTTTCGCGATTAAGAAGATGTAAATGATGTACATATATATGAGCAGAGCGGAAGAAAGCGAGGTAACAGGGAGCTCTTTTGCTAGAACAGCTACAATTAACGTCTCTGATTTAACGCAATATCTGCTATGTCCCCGTCTGGTGTATTTCCGTGCAAAGGGATATGAACAAGATAGAATAGTAAAGGGAAAAGAGAGGGGTATGATTGAGCGAATCATACTGAAAGAATTGGCGTTCAATTTGGATACTCTTTCCGGTGGCGAAGATGAGGTAGGAGTGCGGGAGAGAGAAGAAGGAGAAGATGCAAAAAGCATAATTGAGGATATAGTGGATGACATAGAATGGATATATAAGGAAGAACTGAAAGGTGTGAAAAGGGACCTTTTTGAGGCTGTAAAGAGAGATATTGTATGTGGTATGGGGACTGATGAATGGTTGAGTAAGGTGAGGAATGGGCTGTTAGAGTTAGAAGAAGCACAGGGATATGAAAGGGAACAGATAGTAGTATCGGAAAAGCTGGGTATGAGCGGTAGTGTGGACAAACTGATAAGGACAGATGAAGAGGTTATACCGTGCGTGATAAAAACGGGCAAATGCCCCGAATTTAGTGTATGGCGAAGCGAGAGAGTGCAATTGGCGGCATATGCTATGCTCATAGAAGAGGAATTTGAAACAACAGTAAAGCGTGGTTTTGTGGAATATATAAGAACTGCTGAGTTCCGCGAATCACGGATAAGAAAGAAGGATAGAGCGCTTGCATTGCAGATATTGAAACGAGTGAAGCGGATAAAACTCGGTGCTTTCCCGGAGAAAGGGGTGCATGCACCCTGTGATACATGTTCCTTTATTGATAGGTGTGAAACGCGAAAGACACTGCTTTCAAAGTTGTTAGGGAAGTGAGATTCTTCTGGAAAATAAGTTCTTACCGAGAGACAAATGCACAGAAAAGAACAGATAAGAGGAAATGTGAAAAGGTTATTGGCGGAATTACCGAAAGATGTAGAATTAGAGGCCGCAGCAAAGACACGCACTACAGAAGAGATTATGGCGGCGATTGAAGCAGGGATAACGATAGTGGGCGAAAATTATATCCAGGAGGCAGAAAGGGCATTTAAGGTTATTGGTAGAGTGGTGAAGTGGCACTTTATTGGACATCTGCAAAGAAATAAAGTAAAGAAGGCGGTGGATCTCTTCGACCTAATTGAGACGATAGATTCTTTTTCTATCGCAGAGGAGATTAATAGAGTCAGTAGTAAAATAGGAAAGATAATGCCTATCCTGATTGAGGCAAACAGTGGAAGAGAACCGCAGAAATTTGGCGTTTTTCCGGAAGATGTGGATGAGTTAGTGGTAAAAATATCCGCGCTCGCTTCGGTCAAAATAGTGGGGTTGATGACTATGGGACCCTACGAAGAAGAGATAGAAAAATTACGCTCATATTTTAGAGAGACAAAAGAAATGTTTGAGCAGATAAAAAAATCAGGCATACCCTCTGTGGATATGAGGTATCTTTCTATGGGGATGAGTGATTCATATAATATCGCAATAGAAGAGGGCGCAAATATCGTCCGCGTTGGAACTAGAATATTTGGTCCTCGAAGGCGTGTTTGATTACAATAAAAAAATGGAAGAGCGAGGCATAAGTAAACAGGAGCTGAAATCGTTTCTCAAAGAGCAAAAGCAGAAGGATCTGTCTTACCGTAAAGTTTTGAGTTCTATGTGCACGTATCCGCACGAAATAGCGGTATATGCTCATAACCTGTTCTTAGACTCGAATTTAGGTGATTCAGGGCTATTTCCAGGTACAAAAGAGCTGGAGGACGAATTGATACGGATGATAGGGGCGTTACTGGGCAATGAGAACGCACACGGCTATATCTCCACTGGTGGTACGGAATCGAATATACAGGCGATAAGAGCAATAAGAAACAGGAAAAGAAATGCAGGACTGCAAGAGATGAACATAATCGTGCCGAAAACAGCGCATTTCTCATTTGATAAAATCGAGGACATTTTAAGCCTGGAAGTAAAGAAAGCGGGATTAGACGATAAATTGAGAGTGGATGTGAATTTGGTAGAAGAATTGATAGATGATAATACGATAAGCATAGTGGGTATAGCGGGCACGACCGAATTTGGGCAGATAGATCCGATAAGGGAGCTTGCAAGTCTTGCCCATAATAACGGCATTTTTTTACACGTTGATGCCGCTTTTGGTGGTTTTGTAATTCCATTTTTAGATGCTGAGTACCAGTTCGATTTCTCACTTGACGCAGTATCATCTATTTCAATAGACCCACATAAGATGGGGATGAGCACGATCCCAGCAGGATGTATCTTGTTCCGTGACGAGTCGTATTTAGCAGATTTAGCTGTGAATACACCTTATCTGACGACAAATGAGCAGTGCTCGCTGATAGGGACGAGAAGCGGCGCACCCGTTGCGGCTACTTACGCGGTTCTCAAATATCTTGGCAGAGACGGCTTGAGAGTGATAGTAGATGACTGCATGCAGCTAACGAGGATGTTAGTGCGCGGTGCAAAAGAGATGGGCATTTACCCGGTGATAGAGCCTGTTACGAACGTGGTAACGTTGCGTTTTCATGATGTTGATCGGGTGGCGAAAGCATTAGAGGCAAGAGACTGGCGAGTTTCTACGACAAGAGCGCCAAAGGCGCTTCGGTTAGTTATAATGCCGCATGTGACTGAAGATACGATAGAAATGTTTTTGAACGATTTGGAGTGTGTGACGTAGCAGATCAGCACAAAAATCGGTAGATTATTGTGCCGTCTATGCAAAAAGAAAAGTGCAAATGTTAAAATTCAATAGATGGGTAAAAAAAAACATTTTACAAGAAAATAAATTATTGACACAGATTAACGCAGATTGACACAGATTAGATGATAAAGATCAAAAATGTCAAACCAAAATTATAAATTTGAATTTGCTGCTCGGAATGGTACATATTCGATTTGAAGACACAAGAAGAACTCGTTGCTATAATTAGAGATGCAACAATTGATGCAGCGGGTAGCGATGACCTCATACAGGAACTACGATTGACAATTGAATCTCCATATATCCACCTGGAAGACATTGAAGACATTCTAATAGGGGACACACTTAAAATACAAGGCACAACGAACAGAGAGCAGGGAACAAAAATTAGGATTACCTCAAGATCTGACAATGTGGCTTTACCCATGGCTATTGAAGAAGTTGAATGGTCAACACCGGATGAAGGTGTGTTCACAGCAACAATTGAGACCGCTGAAGCTGTTGTGGGAACTTATGTCGTTGAAGCAGAAGACGGAGTGAGCTATGACCGTGTAGATGTGAACATTGTTGAAACACTTCCAACTGTCATGCGGACATTACCAAAAATGTCCCTTGGTATAGGCATAGCCGATCGGTCATATATCCTTTTGAATCACTCTCAAATTGAGACACCAACGCAAAGTCCAACTTCTACACCACATCCGGAGATTGAAAAGATAAATGATTCTATAAGTGAGTTCATTGTCTTTCTCAAAAAGGATATTAGATGGGCGATAAGTATCACCATTGCGATTTTTATATGAAAAATTATCTACTTTCTTTAAGAATTTTGAGTTGGGTAATGTTAATACTCAGTATGATGGCTATTATCGATTATATCTTCTTATTTTTCGAAATAGCCTATCTTCACTTAGGCGTTCTTGTATCCGCTTTAGGAATAGCTGCGTCAATTTTGATATTTGAGAAGAAAAGAGTTGGTGTCATTCTTGCTTTAGTTTGGTCTGCATTACAGTTCTTATGATTACAAATAGATTCGTTTGGTTTTAATTTCATCCAATTTTTGGATTTGCGTTTTTATTTTAGCATATTTCCCACGCCGATAAAACCTGCGTTTCAAAACCTCCTTCTCCGATTCGATGATAAGCCCGATCAGGTGCTCATTCACGGCCCCTTCTTCTTTTAAAATTCCCTGCGCATCTTCCGGTTTTATCCCTTTACCCGCAAGTGTAACTAACGCCGCCTTACCGTAGTTAGAAACCAAGTCAGCCGATATAATCGCATCTTTAACCACTCCTCCCTCTTTTTTACTCTTTACTTTCCGTATCTCGCGCCTGACCAGCTCCTCATCTGCTTGTACCGCGCCTATACGCTTAGATTCGCATTCAGGACATTGCACAGCATCCAGATCATGTATCCGCATTACCGCAACATACCGCCAGCAGTTTGTGCATACAAAAGTCAACGACTCGTCAAGCAACCTCGCTTTCACATACTTTATTATAACTTTATGCATCCTATCGGGCGGGATCAGGTCATAGCCCCTTTTTAGTACCTCCACAATCCCCGCAACAGGGCTAACGCTCCCCCCTTTTAGCACACTGATTTTTAATTCGCCCTCGGTTATCCGCTTTAACAGCCCAACTGTCTGTTTTATATCCACATCCTTATCCTGAGCTTCTCTAATAGCTTCATCGAATACCGCAGAGCCCTCAAAACTCCTTATCAGGTTATCCAGGTCCAGATCACTCAATGATGCATTCTTCGCTATAGCACCAAATCGTCTCGCTACATGTATGAACCTATGCTTAAATAACCTGCTTCGGACCAATGAGTCCATAGCGAGCTTTTCTATTGCTCCTGTTGATAACGCTAAGATGATCGCTTCAACCTCTTCCGGCTCCAACTCGGATTCGGTTCTCAGCATTATCCGGTAAGGGTCTTGCTGTACGCCCACAGGAGCACCTATCTTGTCAGATATAACAGTAGCAAGGATCATGGCTAACGTCCTATTTACAAGCAGCCCGAACGAGCATTGTAAGATTATATATTCATTCCACCGTTCGAGCGTTAAGAGCTTATCTGTCGGCACGGGATAACCGCCTTTCTCTTGCTCTATTACTTCATCTAAAGCGCGGGTAATTGTCTGCTCGCTACAAGAATATCGCTGTATGAGCTCCTTACCTATCTCTTCAACCGCCTTACCTGCTTCAAGCTCTTCTTCCAGACCGCCACGGATCTTACCTACCTCGTTCGCAACAGGATAAGGAACCGGAATCTCCTCACCTACCCAGCTTGGAATAGCGCCAGTCGGGTCATCTTCGTGTTTTACGTATATCCTATCGCCATATACGTGCAATATCTTCCATACACGACCACCTTCGATGAACTTGTTCCCGGCTTTGGCATATTCCGCAACAAAGGCTTCGTCCAAAACGCCTACTGGTTTGTCATCGTCGTCAATAACCAGAAATTGCCTTACTTCCGGAATCATGGACAAATGCTCGAAATAATAGTTATATAGCGGCTTTATCTGTTTTGGTCTCATGAATACTTTCTCTTTGGCTGAGAACCAAAGAAGCCGTGGTATTCGTGAATGCATATAGGTCAAGACGGAGACTAATTCCTGCTCCTCAAGGTCCCTATATGGGTATGCTTTTTTTATCAGCGCCAAAGCGTCTTCAAAGCTCCATCGCCCTTGCGCAATAAGCAATCCTGCTATTTGATGTGCCAGAACGTCAAGCGGCTTCTCCGGTATGTCAGCAGGCTCTAAATCATCTGTAAGGGCCTTGCGGCAGATCACTAACGATTCCAGTGCATCGTCCGAATCCTGAACAACTATCGCGCCATTTGCAATGCCACCTATTCTATGACCGCTTCTGCCGATTCTCTGCAGCAGCCTCGTCACCTGTCTCGGTGAGTTATACTGAATAACAAAATCCAGCCGGCCGATGTCTATACCCAGCTCTAAGGAACTCGTGCAGATAATACCCTGCAGGTTACCGTCTTTGATACCTTTCTCTACGTTAAGTCGCGATGGCTTGGATAGCGAGCCATGATGAACCCCCACGAGGAAGTTCAAATCCCAGACTCGGAACCGGCTTCCTAGTATCTCTGTTATCGAGCGCGTATTTGTGAATATCAATGTTGATTTATGCTCTTCGACCAGTTTCTTCATCAACTGTAACCGAGCGGCGACTTCGGGATATGTATATAGCTCTTCCGCCAGCTTATAATCCGCAGAATCTGCCCGTGGATAAAAAACCTCCACCGCTATTGACCTGGCTACCGGGACATTAATTATCTCGCATTCTCGTTCTGTCCCAACTAAGAATTTCGCCACTCGATCTGGCGAGCCAATAGTGGCGGATAATCCAATGACCTGGAACTCGGCTTTCTTAAGGTACCGAAGCCGCTCCAGTGCAAGAGCAAATTGAGTGCCTCGCTTGTCACATGCGAGTTCATGCACTTCATCTACGATTACCCATTTGACAACTGCGAGGTGCTGACGCATAATCCTACCGGGTATTATCGCCTGTAACGTTTCCGGTGTGGTGATCAGAATATCAGGTGGAGCCATTGCCTGTGCTTCTCTTTCCCTATTCGAGGTGTCGCCATGCCTCACGCCTAACCTCAGGTCAAGTCGTTTACACCACCATTGTAATCGTTCAAGCATGTCCCTATTCAATGCTTTCAGTGGAGTTATGTAAAGGACTTTTATTCCTGCACCTCGTTCTGTTCGGATTAACGCATCTAAGACGGGTAAAAGTGCTGCTTCGGTCTTGCCACTCGCGGTTGGCGCAATCAATAATACGTTTTTTCCGTCTCTTATATACGGGATAGCCCTGGTTTGTGGTTCGGTGGGACACGAAAACCCTTTTTCAGCTATTGCTTTTTGAATAGGGCTCGAGAATAAGGAGTATATATTGGGTTCCAGTTCCATATTTGTATTTGTATAGCGGAGGTTAAAAAACCACGAGATTCCACAAGATTAACACAAGAGATATGGATTAATATGGGCTAAAGTAGCTTATAAAGTACTAAAATCTTGTTACTATTATTCTATCATTCTGAAAATCAGTGTAATCTTGTGGTTAGCTAAACAATTACAATTGTAGTTATACTTTTCGCAATGGTTATATAAAAGAATTAAACAGTATCTTATATATAGTGCTGTTATCTAAAATACTTTGAACATATACACATGACGACTATAACGCCACAATCTCTGTTGAATATCGCGGAAATAGACCTAAGAGGGGACCGGAACCCGCTACTAAACGATATTCTTACTGTTGTGGGACGAGAGATGCGTGCTCATTCCGGTACTATTATGCTCGTCAATGAGGTGACCGGTGAACTTGAGATGGTTGCTACTTTTGGTCTCCCGGACGATTATATCGAAAAGGTTTACCGCGAGGGAGTGCCCATCACCACAAGCCCATCGGGCGTGGTTCTGGAGACGGGGCGTTATTACCAGGTGCCTAATATCTTCGAGGCGCCTAGCGATAAACCCTGGTTGGACATTGGACGTGAGTTAGGCATTTCGGCGCAGATAGTTATGCCAATGAAACGAAAGGACGAGGTTATAGGTCTGCTGAATGTCTATATGGCAAATCCCCATGAATTTACAGAAAGCGAGATTGCTTTCCTAACAATAGCAGCAAGCCAAGCCGCAGCGGTAATCGAAAATGCTAGACTATATACCCGGATAGCGAATAAAAACGTGGAACTGGAGTACGAGATCAACGAGCGTAAGCGTGTGGAGGCGGCATTGCGGGAGAAAAAGGAAGTATTGAGTAACATATTGGCTGGATCCGCTGTTGGAATAGGAGTTGTGGAAGATAGAAAGCTTAGTTGGACAAATGAAAGCATGATGAACATGTTCGGTGTAGAAAATAAAGAAGAGTATATTGGCCAAAGTACAAAAATACTTTATGCGTCAGAAGAGGAATATGAACGAGTTGGCCAAATACTCTATAAAAATCGTACTGATAAAGTAGTCCAATTCGATGCACAACTTAAACGAAAAGATAGTAGAACTAAGAGCGTTTTCTGTAAAGATAGAGGCTAGAACGTTGGTGTTATGCTCGACCCTCGACATCACGGCGCGCAAGCGGGCTGAGGAGGCGTTAGTAACTAAAAACCGGGAACTGATGCGTGAAATCAACAACCGCAGGCGAGTAGAGAATGCGTTGAAAAGAAGTGAACAAAAGTACAAGGAAATTACTGAGTTCTTACCAGACCAGATTTATGAGTATATACGTATACTAAACTAATCGTATTTGTAGCAAGCAAACCACAAGATTACACGGATTTTCACGAGAAAACAATAATATATATCACTTTGACGCTAGCGAGGCAAGTTTGGCTACAAGGATGAATATTGCCTGTTTGTGATCTTCCTTACTCCTGTGCACCTGGAACGGCGAGATCTCCATCTCGTTATACTCCGAGAAATCACAGTTCAAATCATTTTCTTCACAATACCGCTTTATCTGTGCCAAAAGCATATGCAGGTGTATTAGCTCTTCCTTTTTCATCTTCACACTTTGTCAGCCCATTTAACGTGATAGTGCCTACTTGAAACTGCAACTATTTAAAGTTTTCTATCTGCCGCCTCTTATTTTCTTTTCGACCTCACCAAACCGTGAGCGATCACTCCCCGCCTAAGAACGCCTCCAGCATTTCCGGATCCACCTGCATATTCAGGATCCTGATGGGTTCTGCCTTCTCGTAAATATTCTTCAAGTTACCCTGCTTCTTATACGAAGCAAGCTTCCTTACCCCCTTTAGCTGCGATTCTGAAAGCTTCTTTGTTTCTATCACCCCTTCTTCTTCCGCTCGCTTCACCAGTGCCTTACCTGCATCACTTCTCGTTATCACAGTTGACCATCCAAATTCGGAGCCTATTGAACCAACAGACACATCAGCGAACTCGGCAGCAAAATCGTAGCAAGCACCATATATCTCATGGCATTTCTTCTTCGTTATCGGCATCTCGTTCTCGTAGGTTATGTATTCTTTACAAAACGCACCACAAGACCCGCAGTAGCAGCACAATCCGTTATGTTCCCCCTCTTTTTGCCATAATCCCTGCCCTACCTCTTAGAACTTATACTTCCCACCAACTTCCGCAGCATATCTTTATATTTCTCTTCCCTCCTCGGCGATATGTTCGTAAAACTCATCCGCGCATTTGGATGGTAATATCTGTCAATAGAAACCGCACGCATCAACGGCTCAGTTGCGAAATTCTTTATGCACGACAGCATCTGCGATGC
>JAUWND010000031.1 GCA_030612835.1 Candidatus Methanophagales archaeon
AGAGCATGGTGCGAAAATAGCAAATAAGAAAATAAAAGATCTGCATAAAGGAGAAATTTGGGGTTATGATACTTGCTATCATAAGAGATAAGAAAGTCATATCTCACATAGGCTCTGAAGATGAAATACAGGAGGGCGATACCGTTGTGGTCATAGGTAATAGAGAATCGTTGGATAAGCTCGAGGAGTTGGAGTTCTCTTAATCTCTTTATGCGGCATTATGAGACCCCCAAAAGCTCGATATGAAATTGGCCTTACTTAGAGCTATGTGCGACTGCAAAAAGGCAAAAGGCTTTTATATGATCATGCTTATTTATATACCTAATACGCAGGTAATTTAGAACGATAAAAAAGGCCAGTACAGTAAAAGTACAGAAAACTGGTCAGTCCGTAGTCCACTGCGAGTGGGGATAGACGAACTACTTCGGATTGTTCTCGTTTTTGTTGGACGGATAAACGAAGTTGGGCTCGTTTATTCATTGTTGTATCAACTTTAGGGTTGAGAGTCTAAATAAAGCATCAAGGAGGTTATAATATGCCATGTGAAAAGGAACTCGAAGAAAGCATTAGCACAATTGCACAGTTGGGTGAATATATGGAATTGGCTCCCCAAAAAGAGGCAATAATACAAGAAATTATAGATATACATCCGATGTGTATTACCCCTTATTATATGTCTCTAATTGATGAAAATGATCCTGACGACCCAATCAGGAAGATGGCGGTCCCCTCAGAAGAAGAGTTAAGTCTCATAGGCTCTTATGATACGAGCGGTGAGCGCGAAAACACAATAATGCCCGGTTTGCAGCACAAATATGCGCAAACTGCCTTGATTCTAGCGACAAATAGATGCGCAATGTATTGTAGATATTGTTTCAGAAAAAGGTTAGTTGGTCTGCCAACGGAAGAGATAATGCAGCGATTTAATGGTGCGGCAAAATATATTGAAGAACATGAAGAGATTAATAATGTGCTTATAAGCGGTGGTGATCCTTTTATTTTATCAACGGAAGTGCTCAGTGACTTTTTAGAGCGGCTCTCAGACATCTCGCATTTAGATTTCATAAGGTTTGGAACTAAAGTTCCAGTGACATTCCCTGATAGAATCCTGGAAGATGACGAGTTATTGACTTTACTGGGAAATAATTCGCGTGAAAATAGACGAATCTATGTAGTAACACAATTTAACCATCCACGGGAAATTACCGCAAAAGCTACTGGCGCTGTTAGTCGGCTCATTCGCGCGGGCGTGATAGTGGACAATCAAACCGTTTTACTTAAGGGCGTGAATGATGATCCGGAGACCTTAGCGGAATTACAAAATAAACTTGTGAGTATCGGCGTTATTCCTTATTATCTATTCCAGTGCCGACCTGTAAAGCGGGTAAAGAGTAATTTTCAAGTGCCTTTGTATAAGGGCTACGAAATTGTAGAAGCTGCAAAAAAGAGGCTTAACGGGCACAGTAAAAGGTTTAAGTATATGATGGCTCATCGGACTGGCAAGATAGAGATTGTAGGTGTTATGGACGACCATATATATTTCAAATACCATCAAGCGCATGCCCCTGATAATATCGGCAAATTCTTTAAGAGGAAGATAAACAAAACCGCTGGATGGTTAGACGAATTAGAATAAATTTCTGTGTACATGACCACCTATTTATATATGGGAGTATTCTATAATTAATTAGTAGTATGAGCACTCATTGTAAACACGAAAGCTGCGGCGTAATGGAAAATATATGGCTACCGTATAGATATGATGGGCGGAGTAGAGGTTTGAAGTCACATCCCTACTGCATCTACTGCGGCGTGGTCAAGAATATATCCGCAGATAAGGCGAAACCCATGGGATATTACACGAATAGGCTTGCAAGGATGTCAATCACAAAAGTCCAGGTGCGGCTCATAGTAAAAGAATTGGAACGTATCTATTTCGATGATCTCTATTCCTTGACACGATCCGATCAGGAGAAGGTATTTAGTCAAGTGGTGCAAAAGTACTGCTGAATGTCAGAGTATCTCGTGATTTTCAAAAAGTTTTATTTATATTAATCTAAGATAAAGGTATTCATGTGCGGGCTAGCCTGGGGGGTTAGGCGTCCTCTGCAACTCGAAATCGCCGATATGCGAGAGGCGAAGCTCGAGGGAGGCACCGTAGCCATCAGTTTCAGCTCGATGTCTAACGAAGAAATGTCGTCCTGCGGGGTTGACGGTGGTATGGTGGCAAACTGGAGGGTTTGTTATTGTGCCTTTATTATGGATACCGGTTTAGGCCCGGAAGGGAGCGGACTCACCGTGGACGGTTGGCGCTCGCGGGGTAGCGATGTGGAGGAGGACATTGAGGGTCTGGCTGGTAGCGAACGTGTCGATCAAGAGCGTGCCCGCACAAACCTTTCTTTAAAAAAGAAAGCTTTACCAAAGAAACGTATCTGCTCAAAAATCCGTGGATTTTTAAGCAGACAATGCAAAATGTATTTTGAGTGATTGCAAAGAGACTCTTATTGTTAGTTTTTGCGAAGCAAAAAAGTTTTAGCACAAGTTCTTTTTCTAAAGGAAAGTATTTTGTAAAAAAGAAAAAGTGTAGGTATGGAGGGAAAGATTATACTCGGGAGCATAGGAAGCATCTTGACGTATCTGGGTATTTTAATGATTGTCCCGCTTGCTATGGCTCTGTATGATGAGGGTGCAGTATCTCTTTTTGTTATAAAGACCTGGATAATCCCGCTTGTGATAACCACCACAATTGGCGTGATTTTAAAGAAGGTGGTAGGGCTAGAAGGGGTGATAAAAAGGCGAGAAGGTTTTGTCATTGTTGCTTTTGGATGGCTTGCAGTTGCCGTTTTTGGCGCTCTGCCATACCTCTTCTCATCTACGTTAGGTCCAGTGGATGCCTTTTTTGAGTCGATGTCCGGCTTCACAACCACGGGCTCCACGGTAATTCCCGATTTAATGCGGGTTGATCGCAGCATACTGCTATGGCGAAGTTTCACGCAGTGGCTTGGCGGAATGGGTGTAATTCTGCTTTTCATCGCTATACTACCAACGTTCGGCGTTGCAGGCAGCCAACTATTTGACCGTGAATTCCCCGGTCCTATGTCCGAACGGATTAGACCGAGAGTTCAAATGACCGCAAGAATGCTGTGGTCAATGTACCTGCTTTTGACAGCCGTGGAAATTCTGGCACTTTTTTTGGCTGCGAAGATGTCTTTGTACGACTCGTTCTGTACGGCATTCAGCACAATGCCTACCGGTGGCTTTTCCCCTCTCCCTGAAAGCATCGGTGGATACATGAACCCGATAGCGGAGTTAATCATAGTGGTATTCATGTTTCTCGCGGGTATGAACTTCATTTTGCACTATTCTTTAATACGAAACCCCAAAAAGATTGTGGCAAACAAGGAATTTCAGGTCTATTGCTTACTACTCGTAATGGCGATCGCTATAGTAGTCACTGACTTGTATATCCATGAGTTCGGATCATTACAGGACGCATTCCGTTACGGTGGGTTCCAAGTGGTTTCCTTTATGACCACTACGGGATTCGTAACCGCAGATTATAATGCCTGGAGTGATTTATCCAAGATCGTTCTGTTCGCTCTGATGTTCATTGGAGCTTGCGGCGGATCAACAGGAGGGAGCATAAAAGTCATCAGGATATACGTATTGCTAAAATGTATAAAGCAAAGGATTTACCAAATTCTGTATCCACATGCTATTTTTGTGCTGAAGAGCGGAAATAAACCCATTTCTGAGGACATCCTGCAGGGTATTAGTGCCTTTTTTATCTCTTATATCCTGATATTTGCGGTTTCCTCAGTTGCAATGTGCGCGATAGGTTTTGATATGGTCAGCGCAGCTTCTTCAGTAGCGGCGACACTGGGTAATGTAGGACCTGGTTTTGGTCTTGTATCTGTTGATTACGCTTCTGTACCGATAATAGGGAAAATTATCCTGTCCCTTTGCATGTGGGTGGGGCGGTTGGAGCTCTTTACCGTTTTAGTTCTGCTGACACCGGCATTTTGGAGGGCTTAAACTTTTTTCAAGGTGCAAAAAGCGCACTTATCTTCTCTACTTCCTTCGCCTTCGCAAATGTGGTTATCTGATCATGTGTCTGGATGACCGTATCGCCTTTTGGCAGTATTATATCGCCATTTCGCTCTATCGCCACCACGATCGCCTCTTTTATACGCAACTTTGACAATTGTTTCCCCACTGCTCGTGACCCCTCAGAGACAATGACCTCAAATATCTCCGCTTTTCCGCCACCTACGGTAAGGAAATCTTTTATCTTCGGCCTTTTCGCTGACAGATATAGATGCCGCGCAACGGTCATGTCCGGATTCTCAAACAGAAATATGTCTGCACGTTTGAACATATCCACATGCTCGTCCTGATTCACAACGGCAACGGTTTTCTTTGTGCCCAACTCTTTTGCCGTCAGGGCCATCATCAAATTAGCAGCATCGTCCGAGGTGGTAGCGATAAGTGCACCTGCTCTGCTCGCTTCCGCCTCCTCTAAGGTGGACCGCTCAGTGGCATCGCCTACAATGGTTAAAGCATCGTACTTCTCGGCTATCTCTTTGCATCTCTTCTCATCCTCATCTATGACCACCACATCATTCTTATCCTTCGTTGCGATGTCCACCAGATTTCTTCCTATTCCGCCTAACCCTACTATTATCAGATACACGCTGAGCTACCTCTTTAATCTTAAATGAATTGTATATATATCTTTTATGTTTCTTTCCTCATCTTTAATTGTTCACGAATCCAGTGCTGAATGTCAGCTAAAGCAGGTGGATGCACGATGAATATCTCAATATCTGAGAGAAATTGGATATTACTTCGGTCTTCCTCATTCATAATCAACATACCGGTTTCTCCTTCTTCTAGTGTTTCATCTATTCGTTTCGCGATCTGCTCGTATCTGCTCTTGCTCGTATCCCTATAAAATTCAAGAACTTTACTAAATACTTTTTCGCTATTAAAGGGTATTATCATGCATCTTCTCCAATCCATGAATTCGTAGAATAAATCCTTATCCTCTAATGATTGTAGCTCTGCACCTTCTTCACATTTGCTCTTCACCAACTTGTAACTTTCTTCGTTTAACTTTTCTAGCTCGCTCATTCCAGCCTCACCAGCGGAATAAATCGCTTCATGATAGATTCTATTAACCTTTCCCGCTTTCTCTATCTTCGAAACATGATCTTCTACCTGAGTCCAATACCGGTTGATCATTTCCAAATAATCGCTTTGTGCTTCTTTTTCTGAATATAGTAACGGGATGCAATACAATTTCCTTTTACCTTTATAGAGCTCAGCACTTGGCTTTTCTATTCTTATCTCATCAGACATTTTATTTCCCCCCTTTGCATTTGTTTACCGCAGAGATTTTTGCCTTTTCAAACTTTGTTAATCTATCCTTATAAAACTTTCTTCCACCTTTCTTCTTCCCCATGCTTCCACCTATCTTAGGGATTATAACTCTCTTTTTATTTTTTGCCCTAAACCCAAGCAAATAAAAAGCATATACACACCCAATCCTAACAAAATTAATTAGGCGGTTAAAAAGGAAAGATGAAAAGAATAGGGATAGTGCTGGTGATCTCTATTGCCTTACTGCTAATTGCAAGTGCTATTGTTGTCAGTGCAGCATCAAATCAAACAATCCAACAGACTTATTATATCCCTCTTGGACAGTGGGATAGGACCTTTGGAGGTGCAGATGATGATCTGGGTGAATCAGTGCAGTAGACATCTGACGGTGGATACATAATAACAGGATGCACCGAGTCTTATGGCGCGGGTGGAGAAGATGTCTGGCTAATCAAATTAGCTCCTACGGTTAGTTTAGGCGAGGCAGTGGATAACACCGTCAGTCAAGTACCGTGAGGAAAGCGGGCACATATATGATGGCCCATAACAGAAGGAAAAGGGGACAATTTGTTCTGAAAAAATCCCTCTACTTTTTTTTCTTTGCAATGTTCACTTTTGAAGGTCTTGGATTAGCTTTATCCCTGCTACCATTGCCTCTTCCACCATTTCTACTTTTTCACCACCACCCTGCGCGATCTCTGCCTTGCCACCGCCACTGCCGCCAAGCACTTCACAAACTCGTTTTACTAACTCCGATGCACTTATCTCTGCCTTTAGATGTCTTGGTACAGAAGAAACGACAGAAGCACGTTTTCCCCTTTCGCTTATTAATAGCGTCAAGAACCCATCTTCCGTAAGTTGTGATGCGATCTTCATCATATCCTTCGTATCAGCATCCGGTAGCACCTCTGCAATTACTCTTACACCACTTACATCTTTTGCATGATCCTTCAACAATCCTATTTGCAACATCGCCATATCATCACGCAATCGCTCGTTCTCCTTCTTCAACTGTTTCCACTCCTCGAAGAACCGCTCAACAGTATGCGGTAGCTTCTCCGGTGGCACTTTTAACGTAGCTGCAGCCACTTTTATCAGCTCTTCCTGCGCTTGCACCGCCAGAACAGCAGCTTCACCTGCGGAATACTCTATCCTCACTATACCATCCTGTATCCGCTCAGTGCGTAATATCTTTATCGGTCCGACTTCGCCGGTTTTCGCACAGTGGGTGCCTGCACATGCCTGCACATCTTCATCCTCGCCTATCCGCACTATTCTTATCGCCTTGCCAGGCGGAACGCCACCCTGATAAATACCAAACGTATATTTCTGTTCCGCTTCCTTCCGGTCCTCAAAACGCGCCCGTATTTCATTGTCTTCCATAACCATCCGGTTTGCAAGTAGCTCTATCTCTCTTCGCTCAGCATCAGAGATTCGTTTGAAATGGGTGACGTCAATTCTCGCCCTCTTCTCGCCTTTCTGTGCTCCTGCCTGCCAGACATGACTGCCCAGCACCTTTCTCGCAGCACAAACGACAATATGCGTTGCGGAATGGTGCCGAGTATGTGCGATTCGCCGCTCTGCGTCTACGTGCCCGGATACCACAGAGCCTTTGCTTATCCCACCACCATTTTCGATTTTATGAAGAATAACGCCTTCTACTTCTTGCACATCCTGCACTTTCAATGTCCTGTTCTCTCCTTCTAACGTCAAGAAGCCAGTATCAGCAGGCTGACCGCCACCTTCGGGGAAGAAGAGCGTCTTGTCTAAGATGACAAAATCATCAAAAGAATCCAAAACAACAGCATCGAACTCAAATGCAGACGGCTCATCGTAATACAATTTTAATGTCGCCGGAATTGATTCCGTTTTCTCGTTTAGACCGTCTAAAAGGGGTTCCAACACCCTCTTCTGTTCCTCGCCGTGCATACTCGCAACCAGAGAATAGAAGTTTTCGGGTATATCGACCGCAACGCCCTGGGTTGATACCACTTCAGACACAAACTCCGGCGGTAGACCGTGAGTATCGTATAGATCAATTAGTTTATCAAGGTGTATTTTCTGCGCTTTTAATTTCGATTGCTTTGCAAGCTGCTTCACGATGCGTCCGCCTTTTAGAAGTGTCTCGTCATATCGGCTCTTCTCCAGCGCGATTATTTCGACTATTCTATCTACGGACTCTTCCAATTCCGGGAACGAATTTTTGAGCGTTTTTATCTGTTTGAGCACCAGCTCCTCTAATGGTATCGCTATGTCCAGTGATTTCAACATCCGAAACGCTCTCCTCAAGACCAACCTTGCCAGGTAGCCCTCTTTCGCATTTGAGGGCACAATGCCATCTGCGAGCATAAAAGCAAGGCATTTTGTATGGTCGGAAACGGCATATACCGACTCTATCGGCCCCAGAATATTTTTGAGCGCTTCCGGTGAAATACAAACCCTCTTTGCTATTTCGCGCCTACTCATAGCACCGGATAAGCGTGCATTCTGCATGATCAGCTCGTGATGCGTCTCCAACGGGTGCACAATCCCCGCAGCATTTAGCAGCTCCTTTATCATGTCCGGGAATATGGCATCATAGACGGTGGGCGAGCCTTTAGACGCCCATACAAATCGTTCCAGGCCGTAGCCGGTATCAACAATGTAAGTGTCCATTTTGTCATACCGTTCTCCTTTAATGTGTATTTGGCCCTGAGGTGAAAGTTTAAGGTCCATGAAGACGAGCGTAGCGAGCTCCAAACCGCTCGTTATGACTTCGAGGCATGGTCCCGCATTTCCGCCGCCTACCCACGGCGCTTCCTTATATGTTACACCGTCCATATCCACACCAAGTTGCCGCAGATACTCATCACAATACCTTACGGTATCGTTCTTCCAGTATATCTCTCCCGTCTCCCCGCTCCTCTCTCCCGTCTCCTCTCTTTCCTCTCCCCTCTTATTAAATGCATGATGACCCATCATCTCGAAAGCAGTCAAGTGGCGACCGGTTTTTCCGATAGATTCAAGGTCTTCTAGTCTTATGCAAGGCTGAGAAATGACGAGCGGGTTTGCAGGAGGTGGTACTTTGCCTGCGGTAACAAAAGGTTGAAAATTTGAGATGGAGGCGATGTTCAGATAGATGTCATCGCGCCATCGAGCAACAACAGGGTACCGTTTCAGCCTCTTGTGCCCGTGCGATTCGAAGAAAGAGAGGAATGATTCTCGTATCTGCTCCACGCTTCTCTCTTTGAATATCGGCTCGCCGATAAAAGAATAAATATCACATGGTGCATCGCCACAGGTCTTTCTATCATTATCACGAGTCCAGTAGTACGTGCCACAGTTCTCGCATTTTTTCCTTATTAATTCTTTCTCTTTGAAGTATTCTATGTTGTATTCCTCGTCATTCATTTTCCACTTTTATCCTTAAACTATTTATCAATGATTATAGTTATTAGAATAATTTAAGAAAAGGTTTTTGCGAAGCGTTATGAGGATACTTGCGATAGATGTAGGAGCAGGGACACAGGATATAATGGTCTATGACGATAAGGGCGGCTTTGATAACGCATACAAGCTCGTTTTACCTTCGCCCACCCGTTTATTCGCTGCAAAAGTGCGTAACTCAAAAGGTGATTTAGTCATCTCTGGAGACATCATGGGCGGGGGTCCCTTCTCTCGTGCGGTACTCGAGCATGTCCGGGAACACAAGGTTTATATGACCGAAACGGCGGCAAGAACTATCAGAGACGACTTGGCAATCGTAAAAAGCTATGGGATCGAGATTATAACCGAGGATGAGGTAGAACACATAAGAGAAAATGCGGAGCCTATATGTGTTTCCGATATAAATCGCCAGCTTTTGCCTTTCCTTTCTTCTTCCGGTATTGAAACAGCATTTGATGTCATTGCAATAGCTGTTCAGGACCACGGCGTTGCACCAAACGGAGTTACAGATAGAGAAAATAGGTTCCATTTGATCGGGGAGAAGCTAGGGGACGGACTAGCTTCCTTTGGCTATTTCGATACCGTACCGGAGAACCTCAGCAGGATGCACTCGCTATTGCACTCGGTGAAACGATGGTATGATGGACACATACTCTTGATGGACACGGGACCTGCAGCAGTTTTGGGCTCGCTTGAAGACGAACGGATAAAAGAGAAGGCGAGTGCGATCTGCATAAATGTCGGTAATGCGCATACTATTGCGATGTCCTTGGTCGGGGACCGGATAGAGGGAGTCTTTGAGCACCATACACGCATGCTTGACAAACAAAAGCTCGATTACTACATAAAAAAACTGTCTGACGGCACTATAACCAACAAAGAGGTTTTTGATGATGGTGGACATGGTGCTTTGGTAGTAGGCGGAAATAAACCCGATATAATCTCCTTGACAGGTCCGCAGAGGGCGAAGATGAAAGGACTTGGTATCTTCTCTGCTCCCGGTGGCGACATGATGATGACCGGACCAGTGGGATTGATAAAGGTGGTGCTAGGGAACTCTCTGTAAATAATTTACCGATTTTGATAATTATCCTAGACACGGATTTCACAGATTTACACAGACGCTACTGTTCGGATTATTATTTGTGAGTTCCTCCAAATCGTATTTAAATATGCAATTACAAAACCTTCTTCATTAGTATTGCGCCTTCACCATCTTTGTAATAGTAAGGGAAGAACCCAACCTCCATAAAGCCCATACGATTATATAGCCCCATAGCTATCGAATTGCTTACCCTGACCTCCAACTCAACATACCCTATTTTCCGTTTCCTCAGCACGCCAAAAGCAGCCTTTAATAACACGCGCCCAACACCCAGCCCCCGGAATCGGGACTCGACAGCGAGTGCAAATACTCGCCCTTCACCGTCCGGCGTTAAAATAGCAACTATGAACCCCTTTACATGCCCTTCGCTCTCTGCAACTAAGAACCCCTCCGGCCATTCTTCATGTAGCTCAAGATACAATCCCGCATCGCCAGCCAGAGAAGAACCCACCTCTATTTCCATCACTCTTCTAATATCAGCAACTTCAAAGTCCCTTATTTTTACCTCAAATCCTTTCGCCGTCCTCACTCTGAGTTCCATGTTCTCAATCACACGCTCATAGCTGAGTTATTAGCTAGCAGCTCATTATTAACTGTATATTCGATTATAAGTGCTGCTATCTTCTTCATCATCTCTTCACTCAAATCATACTCACCGCCTCTTTTATTCCTTCTTGCATGCTCACACCAGTTCTCTATTACCTTTTCTTCCCTTCGTCTGTCCTTAATAGGCATTTTCATTCGCACTTTCACATCCTTTATCTGCTTCGCATATGCCATCCTTTTGGAAAGTAAATCAACAATAGCAGCGTCTATTTCATCTATCCTCTTCCGTATCTCATCCAGTTTCTCTTCTTCTGGCGACATTGTTATAATTTATATTTATAAATGAAAGGGATAACATAAACATAAGAAAAGAGAATGAGGCCCATGCAAGATAAGGAATGCGAAACAGATACGGAGCCCCCAGATAGCTTGGATAATGGTTTGAACGCGGGCATTAGTATTGGCAAGCATAAGAAAGATGGCAGAGCTAAAAGGCGGTATGGAAATGCAAAAAGAGCAAAAGAAAGCGAAGCCCAGCTGCTTTTGCTCAGCGCTTGTTGCTGCTCATATCCCGGTAGCTCCCCTCAGCCAAGTCACATCCTTTTTTCACAACTTCTCTGATTTATTTAGGCAAGCGCCCTTTTCACTGCTATTCTGCTCTTTTACCGGTCTTCTGGCTGGAATTGGATTGAGTTTTATGACGGGCATGTTGCAACTGCTCCCCGGTCTCCTGATACTTATACCACCTGCAATTGCCATGCGTGGTAATGTCTACAGTGCGCTGGTGTCGCGATTAGGAACTTCAATGCATCTGGGTCTTTTTTCTCCAACGCTGAGAGAGGGTGGCGTGTTATATCAAAATGCTTATGCTTCTTTGTCACTTACGCTTATCCTTTCTGTTATCCTTGGCGCATTGGCGAAGATAATGGCAGATGCGTTTGGAATCACATGTATCCCTATACAAGGCTTTATTCTCATTTCTGTACTCGGGGGCATAATCTCTGGAATCATTTTGCTCGGCATTGCGATTCTCGTCTCTATTACCGGCTACAATAGACACTGGGATTTGGACAATATGTCCTCTCCGATAATCACATCCGCCGGTGACATGGTGACCATACCCTCTCTGTACCTGGCTGCTGTTGTATTGTTAAAGTTGAACTCACTCGATATTGCATTTATGGGCTGGTTGTCTCCTGTTACTCTGTTATCAATCTCATTCCTCGTAGTGGCTGTTTTATGTACCATAAAAGGTCTGAAGACAAACGATGCTGCTGTGAAGCGTATTTTTGTAGAAAGCATACCAATGCTTTTCCTCTGTGCTATTCTCTGCACCCTCGCCGGAATAAGAATGGATATGGCGTTGGAACGTTTAATAGCTATTCCTTCGATTTTGATACTTATCCCTCCATTTTTGGGTGAATGCAATGCGTTAGGCGGCATATTAAGTGCTCGTCTTTCCTCTATGCTTCATATCGGGACGGTGAGTCCAAAGCGTGTCCCGGATAAGCTAGTCTCTGCTAATTTCGCGGTGATATACATCCTCTCCGTATTTGTTTTTTCATTTGTTGGCATTTTAGCATTCATTGCGAGTAGCTGCCTTGGAGTAGCCACACCATCATTATTAAAGATGCTAGCCATATCGCTCATAGGCGGCATTTTATGCACTACTTTTCTTAACTTCGCTTCTTATTACATCGCAATATTATCCTTCCGATTTGGTTTGGACCCGGATAACGATACAATACCTCTAATAACCAGCTTAACCGACGTAGTAGGTGTATTATGTCTCATGTTTGTGCTGTCATTATTCCTATAGCGAAAACCTTTTTCTTCTGGTAAAGCTTTCTTTTTCTAAAGAAAAGGTTTCTATGCAACTTCCTACGAGATATAGCAGTGGATGTAAGAATATAGACGAGCTGTTAGGCGGCGGGTTCGAGTCACGCACGGTAACGCAGTTATACGGCGAGGCGGGCAGCGGAAAGACCAATATCTGCCTCCAGGCAGCGATAGGATGTGCTAAAACGGGTAAGGCCGTAATTTTTATAGATAGCGAAGGATTTTCGCCTGAAAGGTTCATACAGATAGCCAGCTCGAATGCTGAATCCGAAGATGTGGAAAGTATAGCACGGCGGATAATAATATACGAGCCACAGAGTTTCGAGCAGCAAACGTCAAGCATAGAAGAGCTAGAAACGGTAATAAAGGAAAGAAACGATGTTGTACTAGTAATTCTGGATTCCGCGACTCTTTTCTATCGATTAGAGCTGGATGAAGAACGGAGTATATATTTGAGGCGAGTATTGGCGAACCAGATAATGCAGCTCCTGGAACTCGCACGCAGGCATGACCTCGTTGTTATAATAACAAATCAGGTATATGCAGATATAGAGAAAGGCAAATTACGTCCTTCTGGCGGATATATGCTCGAGCATATCTCGAAGGTAATAGTGCAACTGGAGAAAGCGGCGGAAGGGCAAGGTAAAAGAAGAGCCATCTTAAAGAAGCACAGGTCTATGCCTGAAGATACATCTTGCGAGTTCTTCATCACGAGTAACGGTGTTGAGTAAAAGCTCAAAATCTTGTGGATTTCGAGCATTTAATTGTAAAATGAGGGGTACTTGTATAGTAGATGATGAAGATTTTATGCAAATCAGAACATAAGAGATTAGTTAAAATAATTTGATATTGTATTATTAGACACATTAAAGAAAATGGGAAGGAAGAAATAAGATGAAAGTGCTGGTGTATCCACCGAATAGCATGATACTGGCGGATTTGGTAGAAAGAGGCGGGCATGAGCCCATAGTATTAATGAAAGAAATAGGTGAACATGTGAGGGATGCTGAAATAGACGCACCACCGCTGAATATCACTGAGGAGGACTTGAAAAGGGCGTTGAGATATGTCTCAGTGGAAGAACCCGCAGGCCTAAAAGGGCGAATAGGGCTGCTTGCACCACTCTTGGAGGCGGCAGAAGCTTCGATTATATTGAGCGATGCACCCCCTACTTTTGGCTGCATGGGCTGTGCCGTTGCAGACGAATTCTTCAAGTACCTGATAAGGCGGCGCGAGATACCGACGTTAGAAGTGAAGTATGAAGGCGGCGAGAAAGTGGAAGAGATGGTATCGGAAGTAATGACGTTTTTAGAGCAGTTAAAGAAGGAAGGGCTAGGATAAAATGGAGAAGGTGAGAGTTGCACAGATATCTTGTGGTACCGAATACAGTGGTATCCAATGGATATTTGACGACATAGCAGAGCGGGTAGGTATAGAACTGGTCTATCCGGAGATGGAATTGTCGGAGGTGGAACTAGCCTGTAAAGAGGTTGGATTCGAGGTAGAAAGCCCCAGCCTGAATATGATGATGGCAAGAGCGGTATCCATGTTAGATGACCCTACGATAAAGGGTGCCTTACTCCTCACTTGCTTCAAATGTGCTGAGGGAACAATAGTAAAAGATACGATAAGAAGGTTCCTGCAGGAGAGAATTGATATACCAATCATAGTATATTCAAATGTGGAGAAGCCGAAGGAGATAGAGATATATTCGAGGCTGGAAGCGCTGCAGACGTTAATAGCGCGGAAGTCGCTTTTAATGCGTGAGAAGCAGGAAGGGATCACAATTGGCGTTGATTCTGGCTCTTCTACCACAAAAGCAGTGGTGATGAAGGATAATGAGATAGTGGGGGAAGGTTGGATACCAACAACAGATCCGATAGAAAGTGCAGATGAAGTGATAGAATCGGCGTTAAACGGTGCCGGTATTTCGAGAACGGATGTGGATGCGATTGGTGTTACAGGTCATGGACGTGAACTTGTAGGTAAGCATGTAAAGGCAACACTCAATTTAGAAGAGGTGAGTGTAATCGCGAAAGGGGCTGCTTTGCTTTCCCGACAGCATAAAGGCGATGCAACTGTGATTGATATAGGCGGGATGAACAATAAGTTGATTCTGATGCGAGATGGTATAGCAACTAGTTTCAATTTAGGCGGTATTTGTGGTGGCTCGTCCGGGCGGTTTCTGGAAGTGGCATCGCATAGATTGGATGTGGACATCTCGAAGTTGGGACAACTTGCGCTGAAATCCAAGGTGAAACACGAGTTGCAGAGCTATTGCATGGTATTTGGAATACAAAGTCTTGTTATTGCTCTTGCTTCCGGAGTGAAGCGAGAAGACGTAGCTGCTGCTGCTTGCAGATCGGTTGCGAACCAGGTGTATGAAAATCAGATACAGGAGATGGAGATGAGACCGCCGATTATCTTTGTTGGCGGTGTATCGCTGATAGAAGGGGTGACGCAGGAATTCGAGACTATGCTCGGCGTTGATATTACTGTCCCGCCTAATTCACAGTACGCAGGTGCAGTAGGTATTGCTACGCTGGCGTCCGGCGTTTAATTACGACACTACCTGCAGCTTTGATACCATAATTGATGGCGAGACCACATTAGACATCTGCCGTGTATCTGTCCCAACCAATTCCACATGTTTCAGCACCTCTTGCATGTTCCCTGCGAGCATTACCTGCGTAATGGGATACAACTCACCATTTTTAATGCCAAGAGCATTCTGAGTAACGACGGAGAAATCGCCGGATGCTCTTGATGCGGTATGCGCACCTATCACATCGTTTATAAACAGACCAGCGCCTATTTCGCGGATCATTTCGTCCGTAGGAGCTCTACGCCCACTTATAGTGAAATTCGTTGCTCCAGGTGCGGGTAAATTGTCAAAACCTCTTATTGCATTACCCGTGCTTTCCACATTGTCTTTGCCTGCAGTGTAGGAATCGTAGAGGAAGTTCTTTAGCACGCCCTTATCAACCAAACGTGTAGCTTCTGAGCGGACGCCTTCGCCATCCATCTGCCTGCTATTTATCCCTAACGGCATCGTAGCATTGTCAATAATCGAAAGATTCTCCGACGCAATTTCCTCTCCTTTCTTACCCTGATATGGTGATTGTCTCCGCTGCACGCTCTCAGCGCTAAGTTGTGGGATCAGAGTGTAAGCGAAAAGACTTTGCACCGCTCTAGGCGAGAAGATAACGGGAATCTCTTTCGTTTCTAGCTTCTTACCACCTAAACTATCCGCCGCTATTTTCACTGCCGACCGACCAATCCAATCAAAATCTATCTCACTGAGCATCCTACTAGTTTTTCCCTCCCAGCCGGAAGTTTCTTCACCATCATCTTCACTTGCCACAACCGCTATTCCTGCGGCGACATAAGTGCCGATATCACTCGTCTCGATACCCTCAGAATTCAAAATGTATGTTTCGTCCTGTGCAGCGGCGAAGCTGCCTTCTGTTGGTCTGCAAGTTACGCTTTTTCTTACCTTATACGATTTCATTCCCGTCAGCAGCTCTTTGCAATGTTCTATTGCATCACCGCCCCCACCCTCGAGAAGGTCAATTATTCGTGGATCAAACGTCTTTTCCGGCTTCGTGTAGCTCTGCGTTGATGGTGCCGGTAAGCACAGGAAATGAGGGTCCGGATCAGACACCCGCGCTTGTTTTATTGCATGTTCTACGCATGTTTCTATCGCTTCGGATTCCAAAGCCGTGGTGGACGAGAACCCAATTCTATTTGATAATACTACTCGCACGCCAATGCCTGCGCTTTTAATGTGCTTCACCTTTTTGACTTCCTCGCGCTCAAGGTCAATGCTTAACACATTGCCCCACTCACCATAGATTTCTACCTGATCGCAGCTCTCCAACGCCTTTTTCAATGCTTTATGCATGATGTCGAACATTTTTCTTTCTTGCTATTTACAAAAATAACCTGAGATTTTATAAACCAATCTAAAATTTTCTTTTGCACCAACGGGATAATATGAACTTTGCTCGGCACACACTCTCCTCCCTTACCCGCAAGAATAAACTTGTGGCCGGGAGGGGAGGGTTGATAAGGGGGGCCGGGCCCCTTATTACATGAAATCAGTTAGAGCCTTCTGCTGCTTCCCGGCATCAGGAAAGAGCGCATTCACATCCTTCTGTAACAGCTCCAGCCGTTGTCGCGTGTAATCAGAAAGATGATACTCATTTGCCATACGCAGCGAGACGTCAAGATACTTTTTCACACTTGCTATATGTACCGTAGGAAGTATCTTACTGCCGCACCGCGTGCATTTGCCACTCAGCGGAATCCGCCTGTATTTAGCATTACATTTACTACACCTCATCCTCTGAGATCCAAACGCTCTGAGGTTACCCTTTATATCACGTAGGAAATGGTTTTCTATGACAGCTTCCGCCACTTCAGGTGCATCCACAGCCCTTATTATCCGCGCTAGTTTTAACTGCGCATCCAATTTCTCCATCATAGTACCCAAACTCTTATACAACGAATTTAAAGGACCCGCTGCGATGTCTGTTGTCTCATGTGTATAAAGGAAACCATAAACATCCTTTGGCTCTTCTATTCTGGTCGACGCAGTCTCTATATCCACCTCTTTTGGAAGCTTCTCCAAGCAAGCAGCCTCATAGAATTCCAATGGGTATTCACGTGCGATAGAAACGTTACGTGCCTCTTTATCTACCTCCTTCGGATTGATGAATGGAATGAGAACAAGAGGCGCATCCATTCTGCCACCGCGTTTCTCAGGTAAAAAGAAGAGCGAGAAATTGATCAGAGCATCCAACAGAAGGAGGACGGAGTCCTCGTCGCCGTCACAGTTCCTCCTCTTCGCTGCATGGAAAAAAGGATGTGCGTAACAGGCAGAAGCCTTTGTGAAACCTATTATCCGACCCAAGATCCCGGCAGATGTATGTGGCGCCAGCCCAAGCACGAGTTCACCTAAAAGGTCCTCTTTGTTTGATGCACCATAATAAGGCGATAAGCCATAGAATTTAGAGAGCAGAGAGTCCATAAATTGTGACACCTTTAGCAAATACGATGCCGCATCAAGCGAAATAACAATATCCTGCTGCTTGAGCTCTACTATCTGCACGTCACGTTCCAATTCCTTACCGAAGGTATCATGCGAATAGCCCAGTTCCTTCGCCTTCTCCAGGCTCAAACCTATCTCTTTGGGCTTGAAATGCGTTAACGGTAGATTCGTGAAATCATATCTTATCGTGCCATCCTTGAACACAAACACGCCATGTTTCGCCCTTAATATACCCTTACCTAAATGCTCAGCCACTTTATGCTTTGAAATAAGCCCCTGCACGCATTTAACGTTATGTTTGTTAGGCAATTCACCCAGTTTCTTTATTGTCGCATGATAATAATTCCACAGATCTATGCTCTTTTTAGCTCGAGAACCCGTTTTTAGCCGTGATCTTGCATCTTGCATCAAGCCAGGAGTTTTAAAGTTTGAAGAGCCGCACTTATCACAGATGCATGAAGATGATATGAATTCATTACCACATTCGTTGCACCGTCTCATGCCGATTTCTACCTCTATCACCTTCTTCTTTAATGCTTCCTTCAGTAACCGGCTCTTTCCTCCGTATTCGCCTACCGGGAAGATAGAATGCGGTGCAGGAGTCATCCGCCGCTCTTTCGATTTCTCCGGTCGACCCATGCGAACACCAATTCTTGTCGGTGCTTTGTTCCTCGTCTTTACCCGCGTGGATTCGTCTCGCCTCAAATCTCCGGTTATCCCTAAACACTTTAACAGAGCATCTGGCTCATCTATCGCTAAAGAACCATTTTCAATGTGATGCAGGACAAGCAAATCCTCTAGAATCGCCTTTATTCTGCCTCTATCATCAGAGCGAATAAAGAGCGTATTCTCTTCCAAAGTGCCCTTCTTGCATATAGAGTCCGCTAAATATGCGTTATCCTCTTCTGTTATGTCCGCCCAGAGATACGTATATGCCGGATGTAAAGGTACATCGAAGCGGGATGCAAGCTCTATTGCTTCTGCTTGATTAGGCGGCTTCAAACACCATTTAGCCGCTTCTTCATTTGATTTCACTTCCAATTCCCGTAACCACCACTCATGCGAGTATGCACCGGGCATTAAACGATGTCCGGTCTCTAAAAAATCGCCATAATCTATGAGTATCTCGCCTACATCCACTATCTCTGCCACTTCGTCTCTTAGTTTAGTGACAGTCTCCTCGGAATCTAACCTGACAAGGGAACCATCTTTTAATTTCACTGTTGCCCCGTCAATAGAATCAACAGGTACAACACAGCCCGCTTTACCTGGTAGTTCGGGCTTTATCTGTGTGCCCGCAGCGACGAATCCAAGCAATGACATTGTAGCGGGGTTTAACCCGACAGTTTCGAGGCCCGTATTGCGAGAGCGTCCATAACGGAGACTGAAGGAGCCTTTTGCCGATGGTCGTCCAAATACGGGTCTACCGGCGATTAAATCACCCAAGAACTTCTTCTTTTTCTTCTCGCCTTTTGATTTTACCAACTTTGCTAACCATTCCCAGCCTTCGAGTCCAAGTCGGTCAACATGCCGTTTTATCTTCGTTGCCTTCATTGCAATCCCCTCGATGAGTACGAGCACCATACCACCACGTATTTTATTCGTTGCGACCCTTTGGAGATCTTTAAAGCCGCCTACTTCCATATCTTCGGTTGCGTCTCCATCAATACAAATAGGGCAACCACGCACTATCTCCTTTATCTCTTCGTCCGTAGGCTTGTATTGCAAGCCACTTATTCGCTCGTATACTGAAACTTCTAATACGTACCGACCTATTTCATTTTCGCGTGGCTGATAAGCAGCAAAGCCCATTCTACGTCTTATATAATCCGCAGCCAGTACAGATAGCGCCTGTGCAGTTCCACCTGCACTTCTTATCGGACCGGAATAAAATACTTTTATATACTCGCTACCATCATCGTTTCTATCTGATTCGACACGAGATATACCTTCGATAGGTGCCGCAACTACACCTTCGGTGAGGATCGCAACTGCGGTTCTTACCGCATGCTCTACTATCTCTATCCGTCTATACTCGCCAAACTTATTCTCTACGAAGTCATAGCCGATTTTCAGTGCCAGCTCCTCTCTGCTATTGCCCGCTTGCTCTAGTTCCCTTATCCTCGCACCCAAACCTTTTACCCCTATGAGTGCCTCGACTCGCTCCGCAAGGTCTTTTGTTATGTTTATTTCAGAAGTTGGAGCGGGGTCAAGGCCCTTTTTCCTCGCCGCTAGTGCTATATTTAGCTCAGTATCTAATTTTTCCTTTAACGTGCTATGATAGATCGAAGTTGTAGCCATTGTGATTATAAATAATACTTAGATATGTTTTTTCATTTCTGATTCCAGTCGTTCCACATCTTTAATTGCATTATCACGTTTTTTCTTCAGTTCAAGCCATTCCGGATATTTTTCATGTTCTATCAAAGCCTTCAACTGCTTTTCCTGCTGCGTCAACGCACGCTGTTCCGTTTTGAGCTCGTTCAACTGCTTTTTAAGCGTGGCCTGTTTATTTTTTAGCCGCGCTATTGCTCGTTCTTCCAAGCGCTGGAATTTAGCATCCTCATCGGCGTCTTCTTCACGTTCCATATCGGCCTTCAACTGCTTTTCCTCTAGCACAAGCGCTGCCACATTCCTTTCAAGCTCGGCCATCTTCTCGTCGAGCTTTTCACGCTCGTTTTTGAGCGGCGCTTTTTGCTTGTCGCTCCAATCGCTAGCCATAATAATCAGTTATGTTATACTTGCTGAAATAGTTTATTGTTACCATCCCGTCTGTGTCTGAGAGTTCGACAGATTCGATAACCGTACCGATATCCTGATACTCATTTACCCATTGAATGCATATTCTGTCGCGATCTTATGTCTATTGCCATCCATGGACTGCTGTATCCTATCCATTTTATGGATCAGCTCATCTATGAGTCTGCCCTTAAGACTCCTTTGTCTTGTCAACAGAGAAAAAGTTAAAAAATCTGTTTTGCTCTTTCACGCTCCTTATTACCCTGTTGGCTTTTATCTGTGTAGAATGCATTACTTGCATTGCATTGCATTGTATTGTATTGTATTGTATTGTATTGTATTTATGAACTGAAAAGGATGGTACATATATCCAATGTGCTGATCTCCAAGAGCCTTACCACAGGCGGGACATTTATCTTTAAATTGTACAGAGTTGATAATGATAAAGAGCCATGAAAATAGCAGTAATATTAGGGACACGGCCAGAGATAATAAAGATGTCTCCTGTGATACGGGAATGCGAAAGACAAAATTTGGATTATTTCATCTTGCACACAGGTCAGCATTACTCATATAACTTAGATAGTATCTTCTTTGGCGATTTAGAGCTGCCCGCAGCAAAATACAACTTAGATGTCGGCTCAGGCACGCATGCAGAAGAAACGGGGAAAATGCTAATTGGGATAGAAAAGATACTAAAAGAAGAAAAACCGACTGTTGTACTGGCTGAGGGCGACACGAACACGGTATTAGCAGGTGCTTTAGCGGCTTCTAAGCTACATATATCGGTAGGTCATGTAGAAGCGGGTTTGCGCTCGTATGATAGAGCAATGCCAGAAGAAATAAACCGTGTTTTAGCGGATCATGCATCTGATTATTTGTTTGCACCAACGGAAAGGGCAAAGGCGAATCTGTTACGAGAAGGGATACTCCAAGACAATATCTTTGTCACCGGAAATACGATTGTGGACGCGGTTTTTCAGAATCTAGAGGTTGCCAAAAGGAAAGTAGATGTTCTAAATACACTTGGTTTAAAGCGCGGTGGCTATTTTCTTATTACTGCACACAGGCAAGAGAACGTAGATATAGAAGAGCGATTGAGAAGTATTTTTGACGGATTAGAATCGGTTTACAAAGAGTTCCATCTTCCTATTCTATATCCAATTCATCCGAGAACGACGAAACGGATAGCAGAATTCGGATTGAAAATCCCAGAAGGAGTTGAATTAATCGAGCCGCAGGGCTTCCTCGAGTTTTTAGAATTGGAAGCAAATGCAAAGCTGGTTTTGACGGATTCCGGTGGTGTGCAAGAAGAAACGAGCATATTGAAAGTGCCTTGTGTTACGCTGCGAGACAATACGGAAAGACCAGAGACGTTAGAAGTCGGAAGTAATGTTCTGGTTGGCGTAAATCGAACTTTTATTTTAGATGGTGTTAAGAGCCAGCTAAGTAAAGAACGAAACTGGCAGAATCCATTTGGCGATGGTAACGCAGGAAGTAGGATTGTGAAGCTATTAATGCAACCCCAAACATTAGATTAATTAAGTGAAGAGACCCAGGAAGTATTTAGAGCGATTGCGGACTTAAGCTCAGGCTCACAAACATCCCTAAGTAAGGCAATAGGGAAACCCCCCTCTACTATTCAATATCATTTGAATAGACTAAAACAGGCAGGACTCCTTGTAACCAAAGGAAAACCACCAACAACAAAATATTAGATCAAACGAGAAGAAGAAATAGGCAAACTAAAAAATATCCCCTCATAAAATTAGTGGCACCCCTTCATGTTATGTGGAAAAAACGAAAAGCATTAACATAGGCGGGGTATATACGTTAAGATATACGGAAATCCTGCAATATCAATGAGGAGGCGATGATGACGGCAATTCGTACGGTGATCAGGATTATTATTTATGGGTTCACCAGGCGATCTAGTGGAAGACTCCGTACGGTTCATGAAATTGTTGCGGAAGTGATGGCGAAGATATCAAGAGCTAGGAAGGTATGATAATAGGGTGTTAAAAGCATGGAAACGGACGAGGTTTTGCATGTTATTGAGGAAGCGGCAAGAAATAGGCAAACCGAATTACGCCTATCGTGGAATCAATTGGAGACATTGCCGGCGGAGATAGGAAAGCTAAAAAACCTTACCGAGCTTAACCTATCAAGAAATCAACTGATGTCATTGCCGGCGGAGATAGGAAAGCTAACAAACCTTACCGAGCTTGACCTATCCAGAAATCAACTGACGTCATTGCCGGCGGAGATAGTAAAACTAACAAATCTTACCGCACTTAACCTATATGGAAATCAACTGACGTCATTGCCGGAGGAGATAGGGGAGCTAAAAAACCTTACCGAGCTTTACCTAT
>JAUWND010000148.1 GCA_030612835.1 Candidatus Methanophagales archaeon
TGTGTCCCTGCCGGTCCATCGTGCTCCTGCCAGTCCCTTCCCTCTGCAGGCATTACCCTGCTTCTCCGGTACTATGAACTGGTCCGACTTCCAGAGTGTCGTCTGTACCATCTTACCGTTTATAGGCTTGATAGGACATACTCCGGTAAGGAGAACACTCTGGATCTCCCGAGTTACCATAATATCCATTTGATACCGTGCCACGGTCTCAGACCCCGTCGGGCTCGCATCGCCTCGCCACGTCCTATTAAGACTATCGGCGATGAGAGTGCTGCCTTCCGCCAACCAAACAGCGTCGGCCACCGCCACAATAAGAATTTCGTGGCTGAATCCCTTCACTTGCGTTGCAGCCCAGTATCCCATTCCCTTGGCTTCACTACAGCCTGTTACCAGACTGGGTGCAAGGTTCAGTTCTGAGGTGGTGGCTAACCCTTCCTCAGGTTGGATTTTCACCAAACTGGATATCATAGTCTTTCTCGGCGCACTTGGTAAAGCTTTTCTTTTTAAGAAAAGGTTTATGGAAATCTGTGTAATCTTGTGGTTATAAAAAGGAGCTGAACAAATACAAGAAATGTTTTCTTATATTGAATAAAGATAAGTATTAAGTAATGTTTTTTTTGGAGATGTGCTAAAAGATGACAAAAACAATAGGTATAGATGTAGGAACAAGCAATTCCGCTGCGGCTGCAATGATCGGAGGAAAAGCCACGATAATCCCAAGCGCAGAGGGGACGAGCCTAGGCGGTAAGGCATTTCCTTCTTATGTGGCATTCACGAAAGATGGGCAAATGCTGGTTGGAGAACCCGCGAAGCGACAGGAAGTGTCCAATCCGGACGGAACGGTGATCTCCATCAAGCGGAAGATGGGTACTGATTATCGGGCGAAGGTACATGGCAAGGAATACACGCCACAGCAAATAACTGCGTTCATGCTACAAAAGATAAAACGAGATGCGGAAGCATTCTTGGGCGATAAAGTTGATAAGGCGGTCTTGACAGTGCCAGCATACTTCAATGACAACCAGAGGACGGCAACGAAGGATGCAGGTGCGATAGCAGGTTTGGAAGTTGTCAGGATAATAAACGAACCCACAGCCGCGGCACTCGCTTATGGCATTGATAAAACGGAGAAAGAGCAGAAAATACTGGTATTCGATTTCGGTGGTGGTACACTTGACGTAACGATAATGGAGTTCAGCGAGGGTGTATTCGAAGTCATATCAACGAGTGGCGACACCGAATTGGGTGGGACAGACATGGATACAGCAATCGTGGATTACGTCGCGGAAGAGTTCAAGACACAATCGGGAATAGATGTGAGGAATGACAGTATGGCATTGCAAAGGCTCCGGGAAGCGAGCGAAAAGGCGAAGATAGAGCTCTCTAATGTGCTTGAGACCGATATAAACCTGCCTTTTATCACCGCAGATGCATCGGGCCCGAAACATCTCGTCATGAAACTCTCGCGTGCGAAATTAGAGGAGCTCGTGCGACCGATAGTGGACAAATGCAAAACTTCAATAGATCAGGCATTAAAGGATGCTAAATTATCTTCCGGTGACGTTACCAAAATCATTTTCGTTGGCGGGCCGACGCGGATGCCAATAGTGCAGAAATTCGTTGAGGATTACGCGGGCTCGAAAGGAGAGCGTGGCGTTGATCCTATGGAATGCGTGGCTATGGGCGCTGCTATACAGGCAGGGGTGCTAACAGGCGAAGTAAAGGATGTCCTGCTGCTGGATGTTACTCCGCTCTCGCTTGGCATTGAGACTTTAGGTGGCGTATTTACCAAATTAATAGAACGGAACACCACTATACCCACGAAGAAAGGTGAAACATTCTCTACCGCTGCGGATAACCAGACGAGTGTTGAGATCAATGTCTTGCAGGGCGAGCGCGAATTTGCACGTGATAGTACTTCCCTGGGGCGGTTCCATCTGATGGATATTCCACCATCGCCAAGAGGTGTGCCTCAAATTGACGTTACCTTCGATATTGATGCCAATGGCATATTAAGTGTCACAGCCAAGGACCTGGGCACAGGAAAGCAGCAGGCAATTACGATCACCGCTTCGACCAAATTAGCTCAAAGCGAGATAGACCGGATGGTTAACGAGTCAAAGCGATTTGAAGAGGAAGATAAACGGCGTCGCGAAGCTGTGGAAACTAAGAATCAGGCAGAGAGCCTTATATATACTACGGAAAAGTCGCTTGCTGATCTGGGCGATAAGGTCACGAGTGACGAACTGACACGAATAAATGCTATTGCCGAACGACTCAAAGAGACGATAAAGAGCGATGAGGTCCACAAGATAAAGGCGGAGATGGAAGAATTGACTCGTGCATTCCACGAGATTTCGACTCGCGCATATCAACAAGCCGGAGGTGCAGGTGCACAGCAGCAGCAGGCAGGTGGTCCAAAAGAAGGTGAAACGGGCACAGCGGATGCAGAATACAAGGTGGTGGATGATGAGGAATAATGAAAAAATCATAGTTGTATAATATATGCCAAAGAAAGATTATTACGAGATACTCGGTGTTAGCAGAGACGCTACCGATAAAGCGATAAAAAAAGCATATCGGAAGCTGGCGAAGCAATACCATCCGGACACATACCAAGGAGACAAGAAAGAAGCAGAAGATAAGTTCAAAGAGATCTCTGAGGCTTATGAGGTGCTGATTGACACGGATAAACGTGCGAAGTATGACCAGATCGGGTCACGGGTTGCGGATGACGCTTTTGGACCCGGAGGTTTCGATTGGTCTCACTTCACGCACTCGCATGATGTAGAGGACATCTTTGGTAGTGCCATATTTGAGTCGTTCTTCAGGTCTCCGTCTAGTCCCGGATTTGACGGTAGTGGCGGCATATTTGACACGCTCTATGGCGGTGGGGAAGGCATAGAGAGAGCAGCTCGGGGTGCTGACCTTCAGTTACGGTTGGACATCACACTCGAAGAGGCTGCTCGGAGCATAGCGAAGAGGATAGAAGTTCCGATGTCTCGACCATGCAAGGCTTGTGGTGGTTCCGGAACACGTTCTGGTAAAGCTACTGCGTGTCCCCAGTGTAGAGGTACCGGTCAGATACGAAACGTTCAGAGCAGAGGCGGTACCAGTGTGATAACCGCTGCCGTCTGTCCACAGTGTAAAGGCACTGGGAGAGCCACCTACGACCTCTGTGAGGTATGCGGCGGAGCCGGTACGGTATCAAAGCGGACGAAGATAGAGCTTAAAATCAAGAAAGGAGTATCTACTGGCTATGAGATAAAGATACCCCGAGCAGGAAGACCACCTGAGTCACGACTTGGCGGGGAACCGGGCAACCTATATGTGGTCTTAAACGTTTTACCGCATCCGATATTTGAGCGGCAAGGCGATGACCTCTATATGAAAACCCCGATTAGTTTTACTCAAGCTGCCTTAGGTGATGATGTTATGATCACGACACTAGATGGCAAGCATGTGAAGCTAAAAATACCGGCGGAAACGCAGACAAACACCAAACTTCGCTTGCGTGCGTTGGGAATGCCGAAACTCGATGCGGTGGCTCATGGAGATCTCTATGTGGAGGTAGTCGTGCAAACGCCGCGGAATCTTACCGATAAGCAGAAAGAACAGTTACAGCAGGTGTTTGCTGGTGTTTAGAATCTTTAAAGTATAACTTCTACCCATAAATAAATTTAATTTAGGACGCAGATTTACACGGATTTACACAAACCTTTTCTTAAAAAGAAAAGCTTTACCAAAAGAACATTTGTGTTTTTCTTTTAGCACAGGTTTTCTTTTTGTAAAAAAGAAAAAGTGTTGTGTTAATCAGTGTTAATCTGTGTCAATAATTAATTTTAATTTGTTTGTAATTTGGTACTTGAGATTTGTGATTTTTCCCACCCTTTATTGAGCAATTTCTATTTATGTAAGAAAAAGTATATATAATTATGGATGAGCGAATAAGAAAATGTCTAGAATGCGGGTCTAAAAGCATAGTGACCGATCCTAAACACGCGGAACTATACTGCGCTGATTGTGGTGTGGTAATAGCGGAGAATATCGTGGATCTTGGACCCGAATGGCGTTCGTATGACGCAGAGCAAGCATCTAAACGGGTGAGAACAGGACCACCCATGAGTTATAGAATGCATAATAAAGGGTTGAGTACGCCTACGCCCGGATCACTCACTCGCTCAAAGAGATTGCGAGGGGTAATAGCGATGGATAGTAATGAAAAGACCCTTTCCTTCGCACTTGGTGAGATAGATAGAATGGCTTGTGCACTTAATCTACCGGGTGACATCCGAGAGATAACGTCATTGTTATACCGAAAAGCGGCGAAGCGGAGTTTGATTAAAGGACGCAGTATAGAAGAGTTGACTTCGGCGATGCTTCATATTACTTGCAGGCAGTATGGGATACCACGAACGTTGAAAGAGATTGCGGCGGTATCAAGAATGCCGTTGAAGAAAATAAGGAGAGCGTATATCTTCCTATTACATAAGTTGGAAATAAAGCTTGCTCCGGCTGACCCCGTGTGCTACATCCCGCGTTTCTGCTCCGAGCTGGGATTGAGTGATGTTATAAGAGAAAGAGCAATAAAAATCGTATGCGCTGATAAGGAAACGATAGCAGCAAAAGGGTGGGCACCCACAGGAACAGCCGCTGCTGCCATATACCTCGCATCTCATTTAAGTGGTGAGTCAGTGGAGGAGAAAAATATGGCTAAGGTTGCGGGGACAACTCCTGTTACTATTCAAAAGAGGTATAAGGAGTTGGCGGCGAGGAAGTCGAAGTTAAATACCCTTTCTTCGCCTGCTCTACAAAAGGGTGAATCTTTTGTGGCCGCAATTGTTTGAAAACGGGATATGATTAGCTCTGGAAGAAATCCAAATCAGAACAGGTTATATGCGAAATTGTGCAAATACCACACTACCTCTTTCCCGCAGCGTTCTCCAAGTCCAATTTGCAAACGGTTTCATCTGCTCTCACCGTCATGCATATTGTTTCTTTGGTAAAGCTTTTAAAATTTTAAAATTTTAAAACTTTTTGAAAGATTGAAAGGTTTTTAAATAACGATTGTGATAGTATATAATTAAAGAGGTAATACATAAAATGCTGGAAGACGTAAAAGGCGTAATAGAAAAAGATATTCGACCGCTTTTAGAGATGGAAGGTGGAAGTATAGAACTGGAGGGTGTGGAAGACGGCGTGGTGAAGGTGCGGTTGACAGGCGCATGTGCAGGCTGCCCAATGAGCCAGTACACACTGGTGAACTTCGTTGAGGCGACACTGAAGGATAAGGTTCCAGGAGTAAAGCAAGTAGTCGCAACAGATGACGCCCGGGCAAGGTTTGAAGAGTTGTTGCGACGGTGATAAGAAAAATGGCTGATGAGTTAGAGGAGTTAGTGACGAGGATAAAGGCGAAGGATTTGAAGGAAGAAGCGAAGAAGAGAGGGATAAAGACCTCGTGCGTGAAGAAGGTAGATATTGCTAAGCAATTACCCCGAGAGGTAGTGGAAGAACTTAGCGCTAAGGAATAAGTTCTCTCGGTTTCATCACAAAATTTTCGAGATATACTACTCCGCATCTGTTTTTTGTAACTTTTATATAATACCTCTGTATTATTGTAGTATATGAGAAAAGATGAAACATTTCAAAGGGTTAAGATATCAGTGACAGAATATGAGCAACTTAAACGGGCTGAGCGGAAAGTCAAGTCTACTAAAGTGCTGAAACGCATTCAAGCGTTTAAACTCGTGTATCGTGGTTGGAAATACTCAGATATTGCCGAATTCTTGTTGGTTACGAACAATACCATCACCAATTGGATAAATCTCTATAAGGGGGGTGGTATCGAGTCTTTACTTGGTCTTCATTACATGGGCGGACAAGCACAGTTAAGTGAAGAGCAGTTATTGGAACTTAAAAGCGAAGCAAACAAAGGTTCATTCACTATTGCAAAAGATGTAAAGCACTACATCAAACAGAACTTTGGTATTGAGTATAACTTGAGCCATGTACAGCTCATGTCTAAAAAAAACTTCAATTATCCTTTAAGAAAACCCGATTAATTCCTGGTAAAGCTCCAAGCGAGGCAGAACAGATAGCTTTCATCCAGCAAATAG